>JBAYMO010000006.1:0-46398 GCA_041663485.1 Candidatus Buchananbacteria bacterium
TGGCTAAAGTTTTCCGCGATGATTTAATGACAAAATTCGCAAGCCAATATCCGGACTACGGTTTTGACCGACACAAAGGCTATGGCACTAAGCTGCACCAAAAAAATCTTGAGCAAAATGGCATCTGTGCCATTCATCGTCGCAGCTACCAACCCATTAAAAAGTTATGCGTTGTATAATTTTTTAATAAACTGTATGATTAGATAGGTTCAAAATCGCAAACCATTGAACTCAACCGGAGGATATTTTTGTGCCGAACGATACAACTAACGAATTCCTAGCACGCCACTCAGGTGCCAATCCAACTCCAAAGGAATTGGACGCAGAAACCATCCGTCGCTTTCTTGACAACGTGGTAGAGGTGGCCAAGGCAGAAGCTCAGGCCGCTCAGGATTCAGCCGGACGGTGTTTTGTTGGCTGAACAAAACACCCAGGTATTCTCCATCGACGATAATTTTTGGTTGCTGCCAAATTATATCGTCGATATTTTTTTTAAAAATTAGTTTTTTCCAGCCATTGCCCGCATCTTAGCTTGATAAATTACGGCTGGCATTAAACGTTAAAACTTGATAAATCAATAATTTGTTGTATACTGAAATTAACCATTATTAAATTAGTTAAGCCAAATATGGTCTATCTAACTCGAGGCAAAGAACTGCTGGATCCGCTGGCCATTTACCAGCGTCTGGGTTTGAAAGCCGGGGATCGCGTTGCCCACCTAGGCTGTGGCGGAGCCGGACAATTCACGGCGCCAGCCGCGCAAATTGTCGGCGAAAAAAGCACAGTTTATGCCGTTGATATTTTGAAACCGGTTTTACAGGCCACCTTAAGCAAAGCGATGCTTGAGGGCGTATATAACATCAAAGCGATTTGGTCTAATTTGGAAATTTTGGGAGCGACTAAAATTCCCGAAGGCAGTCTGGACTATGCCTTGCTGATTAACATTCTTTTTCAATCAAAAAAGCAGAAAGAAATAATGGCCGAAGCCAAACGGCTCTTGCGCTCAGGCGGCAAACTTTTAATTATCGATTGGAATCAAAGTCAATCAAGTTTTGGCCCGCCCGCTGAATTAAAAATTAAACCTTCAAAGGTCGAACAGTTCGCGAAAGAATTGAATCTAAATATAATTGACCAGTTCCAACCCGGAACCTATCACTTCGGTCTTATCCTGGAAAAACCATGAGTTATCTAACTTACTTCTTTTCTCTCAAACATCTTTTTAGTCTTCGACCGCCGGCCATGTCACAACGCGCCTTAATTATTTTGGCCGTTATCTTCAGCCTTTTCATAATTTTAGGCGTCGGAGCCAAAATTGCTTTACCCAAAATTAAAGACGGCCTAAAAATCAAAGCTTTTCGCCGCCTTTATCATTGCGGTTTAACCATTGGCATTTTGGGCCTGATTTTTTGGTTTTTTGCCTGGCAGGGCGTGGCTCTATTATCCGCCCGTTTTTGGCTGTTAATTTTGGCCATCATCGCTGTTGTCTGGCTCGGACTAATCGGACGCTACTTTTATATTGAAGTGCCAAAATTGAGAAAAGACATCGACAACAAAAGAAAATTTGATAAATATATTCCTTAAAATATTTCTTATCAATCAACATAGCGGCTCGCCTTTTGAGGCAGCCGCTTTTATTTTATGAAACATAATCTAAAAATCGGCGCCCAGGGAGAAATTATCGCGCAAAATTTTTTGACCAGAAACAATTTTAAAATTTTAGACAAAAATTTTCGTGTGGGTAAATTGGCGGAAATTGACATCATTGCCACCAAAAACCATAAGCTGCATTTTATCGAAGTCAAAGCCAGAACTAACAAAAAGTTCGGCTGGCCGGAAGAAGCGGTCAGTGATTTAAAACTGGAAAAAATTAATCAAGCCGCCTTGGCTTATTTGGAGAAAAATAATTTGCGTCAAAATTGGCAAATTGATATTATTAGCATTCTACTCAATCAATCTGAACGAGTAGCGACACTTTGGTTTTTCCCCGGAGTTTAAATAAATGGCTTGACAAATGCCCTTAAACCCCTTATACTTGAACTATTCAGTATAAAGATTGATTTGGTAGCTTGATGGCTGCCATTTTTTATACCTACAATCTATAATAACCGTTAGTTACCGGAAATAAATTATTTTGCTTTTTAAAAACAAATAAAAAATCAGAATTGGGTCAACAAAAAACCATGGCAAAGGAGGTGATTGACATGGAAACCGGCAATATTATTAAGGGCAAAATCAGAAGACTGATAGCGGTTGAAGGTCGGCCGCTCGAAAGGCGTGACGATGAAATAGCAACAATGATAGCGAGGAAAGAAGCGGCGTCTATTATTACTCAGCCCCCAGTCCCCGCCCCAGACGGAGAAGGTGATGACACCTTCCCATTCTAATATATTTCGTGAGGAGGTTGCCCAATACTCCTCCCTAATTCTAATTTTTTATTCAAAATAATTTATTTCTGACAACACCGCGTATTTGGCTCGGGTTAGTTCGCCCCTCACCTAAATTTTAAAAATAATTTTAAATAATATGGAATTACATCAATTTATAAAAGAAAGTGTTCGAGAAATTATTAAGGGTATGATTGAAGCCAGAACTGACACTCATAAATTTACCATAAATAACGATAATGGGAATGGCATCGAATTTGACGTTGCTATCTCTGCCGGCTCGTCAGCAGAAGGTAAAGCTGGCGTTTCTTATTTAAAAGTAATTGAAGCTGGTGTTAAGAGTAACATTTCTGAACTAAGCACTCACAGACTTAAATTTACTATAATACCAAAAGGAAAAAGACAAAAAAATTATTAATAAATTGTCTTAATTACTAACTTGATAAAAAAAATATGGATCAACACTCAATTGCCGAAGCTGTTAAACAAATTTGCGATGAAAAAGGCGTGGCCGTGGAAGCGGTGATTGCCACCATTGAAGCGGCTTTAGCCGCCGCTTACCGCAAGGACTTTGGCGAAAAAAATCAAAACATTAAAGTTGATTTTGACTTAGAAACCGGCAAAATTAAAGTTTATGATATTAAAACCGTCGTGGAAGACTTGCCGCCGGAAGCCATCAAAACCGAAGAAGAACTCGCCGAAGAAGCTGCCAAGGGTCAAGGCGAGCAAATTATTGAGGGAGCTGAGGGCGAAGAAGTCCGTCGCTTTAATCCTAAAACGGAAATTCAGCTTAGCGAGGCCAAACAAATTAAAAAAAGTTACGAGATTGGTGATGAGATAGTTACTGCTTTAGAAGTGCCGGGGGATTTTGGCCGCATGGCCGCGCAAACCGCCAAACAGGTTATTATTCAAAAATTACGCGAGACCGAACGCGAATCCATGTTTTCCGACTTCAAGGGCAAAGAAGGTCAAATCCTGGTCGGCACCGTCCAGCGCCGCGAAGGCAATTTGGTTTTGGTTGACTTGGGACGCCTCACCGCTTTATTGCCGCCCGAAGAACAAATTCGCGCGGAAAGCTATACCCCGGGCGCTCACATAAAAGTTTACGTGGTCTCGGTCAACTCCACCACCAAGGGTCCGGAAGTAATTGTGTCACGCTCTCATCCGGAAATTGTAAAAAAACTTTTTGAATTGGAAATTCCGGAAATTCAAAGCGGCGTAGTACAAATTAAAGCCGTGGCTCGCGAGGCAGGATCGCGTTCCAAGATTGCGGTTTATACCGATCAAGAAAATATCGATCCGATCGGGTCTTGCATCGGTCAGCGCGGCGCCAGAATTCAAACCATTATTTCCGAACTAAAAGGCGAAAAAGTTGATATTATCAAATACAGTGATGATCCCAAAGAATTTATTTCCAACGCTTTATCGCCGGCTAAAATTACCGAGATAAAAATTAATGACGCGGAAAAAGTGGCAACCGCTAAAGTAGCGGAAGATCAATTATCTTTAGCGATTGGCAAATCCGGACAGAACGTTCGTTTGGCGGCTAGATTAACCGGCTGGAAAATTGATATTGTTTCTGACAATGGAAAAAAAGTTGAGGATATCGCCGAAGTAGCCGACGAAAACGAGACCGTTGACGACGAAGAAGCTAAACCTGAGCCAAAAGCCATCGAAGAAAAAGCGGAGAAAAAAGTAAAAAAGGTAAAGAAGGAAAAAGCGGAGAAAAGGCCGGCCAAAAAAGCCAAAAAATCATAATTAATTACTGACTTAAAATGGCTTGCGACCTGACAAGCGCTGGGGGACAAGCCATTTATAATTATTAAAACTATGAAAATCGAATCGAAAAATTTGCCCCGAGGCCAGGCAGAATTAACCGTAGAAATATCGGTGGAAGAATTTCAACCTTTTTTGGAGCAGGCCGCCAAAAAAATATCCGAGGCCATCAAAATCCCAGGATTTCGTCCGGGCAAAGCGGGCTTAGATATTATTAAGGCCAAAGTCGGGGAAGCCGATATTTGGCAGGAAGCCTTTGAGCCGGCCGTGAAAAAAACCTTACTCAACGCTATTAGTGAACAAAAATTAGACGTGGTTGGTCAGCCGCAAGTAGACGTGGTCAAGTTAGCCCCCGGTAATCCGGTAGTTTACAAAGCGGTCGTTAGTCTCTTGCCGACTTTGACTTTGGGCGACTACAAATCCGTTGAGGTCAAAGAAAAACCGATTGAAATTAAAGCCGATGCGGTAGAAAAAGTTTTGGTTGATTTGCAGAAAATGCGCGCGAGCGAAGTGGTCGTCGATCGACCGGCTAAAAAAGGCGATAAAGTCGAAATTGATTTTGAAACCTTTTTAGACAAAATTCCTTTAGATAACGGCAAAAACTTGAATCATCCGGTTATTATTGGCGACCAAAATTTCATTCCCGGTTTTTCAGATCAATTAATTGATCTGAAAAAAGGTGAAGAAAAAACTTTTCAACTAAAATTTCCGGAAAAATATCATCAAAAAAATTTAGAGGGCAAGTTGGTTGATTTTAAAGTCAAAGTCAATGAAGTCTCTCAGCGCACCTTGCCGGAATTAAATGATGATTTTGCCAAGGCGTTGGGTGAATTTAAAACCCTAGCCGAAGCCAAGGAAAAGATTAAAGAGAATTTGGAACACGAAGCCGAGCATGAAGAAGAACACCGACTAGAAGACGAGGTCGTGGAAAAATTAATTGGTATAGCTACCTTTGGTGAAATTCCCGATTTACTAGCCAACGCCGAGGCAAAAAAAATGGTTGAAGAATTGAGCCACAATATCCAAGCCCAGGGTTTGAAATTTGAAGACTACCTGGCTCACATGAAAAAAACTCGCGACGACTTACTTTTGGATTTCGCGCCCCAGGCTATTAAACGAGTTAAGAGCGCTCTAATTATTCGCGAAATTGCCAAGCAGGAAAATATTAAAGTTTCAGACGAGGAAATTAACGCCGAAGCTGAAAGAATGCTTAACTATTACGGTCACGACCCGGAAATTAAAAAGAACCTGGAAACCCCGGCATATAAAGATTATTTGGCCAACGTCTTGACTTCAAAAAAAACCATGGAAGCAATCATGGGTTGGTCGGTTAAATAAAAAAATATTTTTAGAATCAGTCCCACTAAGCGGGACTGATTTTTTTTATAAAAAAAGAGAGCCCGACACGCCGGAATCAACAGGTGACGTTTTGTCGGGCTCGAGAGGAAACGAGGTTTGAGAGGTTGTCCTTTCTAGAACTTTCGAGGCGCGCGAAATGCTAAGCATTTAATGCTTCGGACAGAAAACGTTAGCAAAGTTAGGACTACCTCTCAAACCCTCAGGAATGGGCAAGGAGCAAAATAAGAGTAAGGATGGGGGTTAAACCGCCAAGCAAAAACCAGGTACGGATTTGTTGGAGATGAGATGCAAAACCCAACCCCCATCCTCATAATTATATTAGCAGATAAAAAAAAGAATGCAAGCCGGTAGGACAAGAATCTGCAAAAGACAAAAGGGGCGGCTTGCAAGCAAGTTTTCCGCCCCTCTTAGGATAAAAGATGATGGTATAATGTCCTTCCTACCAGAAGACCATGACCAACATCATAAGAATCCCGTATACAATGAACGCTACCTTCATTTTGAAACCTTTCAACTTATGACAACTGCCATTGTTCTTTCAAGCACAGTGCTATCAGAACCAACTATCATAACATATTATAAAGATTTTGTCAAGAGAAATTAATAAATATCATTAAAATTAGCTAAAATATGCCAAATTTTTTTGCACTAGACAAAAAGGTAATAAAAATGTTAAAACTAATCTACGGACTAAAAAATTTAAACAAATCAACAGCAAAATTATGAAAAAAACCCTAATAATTGTTGCCATTATCTTTTTCTCATTTGTTACTGGAGCTAAATCGTCTCAGGCCGCTTGGGAATTAATAAAAAGCGACAACGCCAGCACGGTTTATTATTTAGACAGCCACAATATTCGCCACCCGTTTTCTGACACTCAAACCTTTAGCAGCTGGTACGGAAATGATAAATCAAAAATTGTAAAAATTTCCGAGGAATTATTGGAAAAATACAGTCTAGGTAAAAATGTAACCATGCGACCCGGCAGTTATTTAATCAAGGCTCAAACTTCTCCCACGGTTTATGCTGTCGAACAAGGCGGAGTCATTCGACCCATTAGCGACGAAGGAATTGCTAAAGAAATTTTTGGGATTAACTGGAACCAAAGAGTTGTTGACGTGCCCGATGTTTTCTTTTCCAATTATACTTTAGGCAAACCCATTAGCCAGGAAAATGATATTCCCAATAATATTTTGTATTACGACACCAACAAAAAAACTTATTACTACAAATTTAATGACTTGCTGCAACCATTTTCCAGTTTGACTGCCCTGGCGCAAAACGGCTATCAAATTGATTCGGCCATTAAACTGCCTTATACTTTAACCATTCGCGAAAAACCCATTGTGGCGCGTGATAAAAATATTTTCAATCCGGCCGCGGAACCAATTACTTCCAAAATAGATTGTGCCAACAAAAAACTTAAGGCCGCTTTTATTTTTGTCGCTGACAAAGAAGCCAAGCCCGAAGAATTGGCCAACGTTGAAAAAATTAAAAATAAAGTGGCTGAACGATTTGCCTGGGCGACTTACAACTTGGCGGAGATTGACCTAGATTATCCCACGACCGTAATTTATGACGACGGCTATATTTTAAACAAGCAGCCTGACGGCACCACGGAAGTTAACAACGAGGTGGTAAATAACTTTTACGAAAACAACGCGGATAACTTCGATTTTGTTTTTATCTGGACTGATTTTAAAACTCCGGGTGAAGAAGAAAATGAAATCGCCAATTTTACCAGCGTGACTAATTTACAGGAGGGCGTTGGCCGCAACCGGTTGGACGCTAGCCGACTCTATGGCAGCACCGGCAAACTCAAAGGCATAATTATGATGGGCAATATCAACAAATTCGACCCCAACACCGAGACCGGTTCAAATTCAGTTTTAAATATTGTTCTTCATGAAATCGGCCACCAATGGAGCGCTTATGTCGGTTTTAATGACGGTAGCAATAACCCAAATTTAAGTTTGTTGCGACCGGATAAAACCCACTGGAGTTATTACGCGGGATTCATCTCGCCTTTAGGCGGTTCGGGCTGGATTGATAATGGCGATGGCACTTTCACTTCCCAGCTGGCACAGATGAGTGATGGTAGCTTGCGGCCATACAGCAATCTTGATTTGTATTTGATGGGCTTGATGCCTTATCAATTCATGCCGCCAATAATGTACGTGGAACCAAAAACCCCGGGAGAGACCGGTAACAAAATTCATGGCACAGCCAAATACGTTAATGTGGATCAAATTATTAAAACCAACGGTCAAATAAAATGCGGCGCGCCCTTGTCAGATTAGATAAATAAAACCATCTCACTCAAACGCGCGGTAATAGTAAATTTAGGATTGACAAAATTGTTTTCAGATGCTATAATTATATTATCAAGGTAGACGCATCTCTACCTTTTTAATATTGTTTAGCCAAGAAACTATGGGCTTATTCAAGCCAAATAAGTTTTTGATTCTGGCCAGTGCTCTAATTCTGGCCATGGCTGTGTTCTTTTTGGTTCCCCAAAAAATTCAAGCCGCCACAGATTCAGACCAGGACCGGTTAAGCGACGAGGCGGAAGAAAAAATTTTTCATACCGACTCTAATAATCCCGACACAGATGGTGACGGCTTTAGTGATTATGATGAAATTTATCATGGCTACAATCCCCGCAGTAAAAATAAAATTAAACTATCTCAAACGGATTCAGATAATGACGGCGCGCCGGACAGCTGGGAAATTAAACTGAAGTTGGATTTATTAAACCCCGACACGGATAATGATGGCCAAACAGACGGCCAAGAAATTAATGCCGGCACCGACCCGAAGTCAGCTGATAATCAAAAAATTTCCAAACAAATTAACGTATCTTTAAACCAGCAGAAATTAACTTATTACTTTGGTCAGACTAAATTAGAAGAATTTTTAATTTCCAGCGGGGTAAAAAGAATGCCCTCGCCGGTTGGTGATTTTACCATCTTAGACAAAGTATTGAGCAAAGATTACGGCGGCACGGGATATAATTTCTTCTTTCCCAATACTAATTGGAATTTACATTTTACTACCAAACAATATCGTTATTATATTCACGGCGCTTATTGGCACAATAAATTTGGCCAACCGATGTCGCATGGCTGCATTAATGTCAGCTACAGTAACATGGCCAGGCTATATAATTTTGCTGAAGTTGGCACCAAGCTTGCCATTAAACCGTAAAGGCAAAAAAATCAAATTGTGGTAGAATATGAACATGGAAAAAAATTTAATTCAATCAAAAACGGAAAAAGCGATTTTCGCCGAAATCATTGAGGTGCTAAAGAAAGCTTTAGGCAAAGATTTCAGCAAAAAGCTGATTACCATTGAATACCCGCCGAACAGCAAGCTGGGAGACTATGTTGTGCCCGGTTTTTTATTAGCCAAAAAGCTTAAAAAATCCCCCATAGAAATCGCTCAGGAATTAGCCCAAAAAATTTCACCGACCGAATGGCTGGCGGAAATTAAAGCCACGGGTCCGTATCTTAATTTTTTTGTCAACCAAAATAAGTATTTGGCTTCAGTACTATCCGAAATCGCCAAGTCCAAGGAAAAATACGGCCAAAGCAAAATTGGCACCGGCAAAAAAGTTATGGTGGAATATTTTTCACCCAACACCAACAAGCCTTTGACGATTGGCCATTTGCGCAATATTTGTCTGGGCTCCAGTGTCGCACAATTATTAAAATTCGTAAATTACAAAGTCATCCAATCAACGCTTTACAACGATCGCGGCATTGCGATTGCCAAAACCATTTTGGGCTACCAAAAATGGGGGAATGAAAAAACCCCGAAAGATTTAAATTTAAAACCCGACCATTTTGTTGGCAGTTTTTATATTAAATTTTGCCGTGAAGCCAAAAATGATCCCTTGCTGGATCCCGAAGCCCAGCGTGTTCTTCAAGCTTGGGAAAAAGGACAAAAAGAAATTAAAAATACTTGGCAGAAGCTGATGATTTGGGTGTTGGCCGGCTTTAAGGAAACCTTAACTAAACTAGGGGTTAGCTCTTTTGATGAAGAATATTATGAAAGCGAATACTATCAGGAAGGCAAAGAAATCGTGGAACGAGGCTTAAAGCAGGGAATTTTTGTTAAAAATCCCGAGGGGGTAACCATGGCGCCTTTGGAGAAATTCGGCCTAGCCGACAAAGTTGTTTTACGACCCGACGAGACTAGCTTATATATTACTCAAGATTTGTATTTAGCCTATTTAAAAGACAAACACAAATTAGATAAATCGGTTTACGTGGTCGGCTCAGAGCAAGATCTTTATTTCAAACAATTATTTAAAATTTTTGAATTGCTCGGTTTTGAAAACGCCAAAGATTATCATCATCTTTCTTATGGCATGATTCGATTGGCGACCGGCAAAATAAAATCCCGAGAAGGTTTGGTGGCCGGTACCGGCGCGGACGATTTAATTGCCATATTAGAAGAGATGGTCAGAGCCGAAATCATCAAACGCGAACCCGAACTACCCACCTCGGAAGTTAATCAGCGCGCCACGCAAATTGCCTTGGCGGCTTTAAAATTCTACATTTTAGCCGTCAATCCCGAGACAACCATGGTCTTTGATCCGAAAAAATCCATCGCTTTGGCAGGCAAAACCGGTCCATATTTACAATATGTTTACGCACGAATTTGCCGCATCTTCAATAAAGAAAAAATTAAAAAAATTTCAACAAAAATCAATTACACCGTTTTAAATGATCCGCTGGAATTGGCTTTGGGAAAGCATCTGGCCAAATTTCCCAAAATTATTGCCCAGAGCGCCCAAGATTACGATCCGGCGATTTTAGCCAATTACCTTTATGAGCTGGCCAAAACTTTCAGTTTGTTTTATGAAAAAATTCCGGTGCTGACAGCCGAAGATGAAGCTAAAAAGGCCAGACTACTTCTATTAAATGACGTTAAAATTGTTTTAGCCACCGGTTTAAAACTTTTGGGAATATCAACTTTGGAAAAAATGTAGCCCTATGCCCAAGAAAAAAATAAAAATTTTAATTGTTGAGGATGAACCGATGATTTTGGACATGTACCAGACCAAGCTGACCCAATCCGGTTTTGCCGTTATTAAGGCAGAAGACGGAGCGGCCGGAATTTCTTTGGCGCAGCTGGAACTGCCAAACTTAATTTTGCTGGATATTTTAATGCCTAAAATTGACGGCTACGAAATGTTAAAAACGCTAAAGACTATGTCGGCCACCAAAGATATTCCCGTGATAATTTTTTCCAACCTTTCGCAGCCCAATGAGGTGGAAAAAGGCTTGCAACTTGGCGCGAATGATTTTATTATTAAGTCAAGCGTTACCCCCAACGAAATCGCCAATAAAGTTAATAACTATCTAACAAAAAATTATGGCAAAACCAATTGTTGATCAGAACCTTTGCATCGGCTGCGGCAGTTGCGAATCAATTTGTCCGGCCGTTTTTAAGCTTAATGACGGCAAAGCGCAAGTCATTGACGGCGCTGATTACGAAGCCAACGCGGCCGCCATTCAAGACGCGATCAGTTCATGCCCGGTAAACGCAATTGTAACCGGCGCGTAAAATTAAAAAAGTACTTAAAAACACCCCGCACGCTGCGGGGTGTTTTTTTATAAATGTTATTCCGTGACTAATTTGCTGGGCTCCAAGTCCAAGATGGGTTGTTTTTTCACCGTATCCGCGACAATCATTTTATCTTTATCAATAGAAATCACCTGATTATTAGAAACAGTTAGTTGTTGGTGCCAAAGCCCTTTAATTAGGCCGGTTTTGATATAAAAAGTAACAATTTTTCCCGTATCAGCATCCAAATCAAAAGCAGAAATTCGCCCCAAATGAATTTCACTTTGAGTATAAACGGCCAAATTGAGGATTTCGCTGGAAGAAATTATCATTTGATTACGGTTATTTCTGGCTCTTTCTTCTTTTTACCAAACATAAAGTATTGCTGCAAGACAGTCAATAAAGTCATAACTAACCAATATAAGATTAGACCCGACGGCAGGGAAAAGCCGATAAAAAAAGTCATTGCCGGCATAAAATAAAGCATTTGTTTGTTCATCATCGCCATCATGTCCTCATCTTTGCTACCCTCGGTTTTTCTAACTTCTTTGGGCGGCATTTTTGTCATTAACATCTTGGTCTGCCAAAATTGAGCTAAGGCGGTAATGGCGGCTAAAATTAAATTTGGTTTTGATAGATCCAAAAACCCGACGGAAATTAAATTCATGGTTCCGGGATTTTGCACAAAAGGGTAGAGCAACTCGAATGATTTAGATTGTAAGCCGACGCGAAAAACTTGATAGACCGCCAAAAGAAAAGGAATTTGAATTAAAAGCGGCAAACAAGATGAAAATGGATTGACTTTATTTTCCTTGTATAGATCCATCATGGCCTTGGCCTGCTTTTCCTTTTCGTTTTTATATAATCTTTTTATTTCTTCCATTTTTGGCTGCAATTCCTGCATAGCCTTTTGTGAACGAATGGCTTGCAGCGATAAAGGATACAAAACCAATTTGATTAACAAGGTTAAAATAATTATCGCTATGCCTAAATCATTACCCGGGACGGTATTATAAATAAAAACCAAAAGGTTTAATAGGGGCTGAACCAGGATAGTGTTAAATAATTGGATCATAATTTTTTATTTTAGAGGGTCAAATCCGCCGCGATTCCAGGGATTACATCGCATTATACGCCACAAGGCGAGAAAGCCACCACGGATGACGCCATACTTTTCTATAGCCTGGTAGCCATATTCCGAGCAAGTCGGATAAAAACGGCAGTAGCCATAGGGAAAGAGATGTCTGGGCCAGCCGTGATCAAAAGAAATGGTTTTTTGGTAGATTTTTATTAGTTTTAAAACAAAATAACGTATTATCATGCAATTTGCCTAAAGCAACAATTTGGCTTTATTTAGCAAAAAAAGTATCTCTTTTTCTAATTTCTGGTATTCCGTGCCTAAGGCAGCAGGAGCCACTGACAAAACAAAATCACAACCTAAAGAAATTTTTGCTAAATTTAGACGAAAAATCTCACGAATTTGTCTTTTAACCCTATTTCTTTCAACAGCTTTTTTGCTAAATTTAGTGGAAACTACAACAGTCACCCTGGTTTTTTTCAAGTTGTTTTGGAGATACTTTAAACGGAAATAGGGAGAAAACAATGATCTCCCTAGTCTCAGTACTCGTTTAATATCTTTTTCTTTGTTAAGTCGGTTGGCTGCCGGCAACATAATACTTATTTGGTCAGACGTTTGCGACCCTTGGCGCGTCGTCTTTTTAAAACATCGCGGCCATCCTTGCTTTTCATGCGTTTTCTAAAACCATGCTTTTTGCTGGCACGACGTTTGTTGGGCTGATAAGTTCTTTTTGGCATAGAAAAATATAAAAGTTAACTTCTAAATAGTAACAAAATACTGACTATCTGTCAAAGATTCTACCTAATCAATGGTAAAAACAAAATATATAATGATATACACAAATAATCAACAGCTTATAAACAATTTAGGTAATTTTGTGGATAAAATCTTTGTGCTATAATAAGTTAGCAATAATTAAAAAATAAGGACCAACAAAAATGGAGGAAAACAAGATCTGGCAAGCCACTCTCGGTGAACTTGAATTAGCTTTATCTAAAGCCAATTTTACTACTTGGTTTAAAAATACTTTTATTTCCTCACTGGAGCCGGATAATATTATTATCGCAGTTCCTAATACTTTTACTAAAGCCTGGCTGGAGAAAAAATATCATGCCGCCATCTTAAAAGCTTTACAAAAAATCACGGGCAACCGAATTCGCTCCATTGTTTATCGGGTTGAAACAAAAAATAAAGTTGAAGAGCCGGAAATGACGGCTAAATTTGAAGAAAAAGTGGAGACCAGGGCTCCCGCGGCCACGGCTGAATTGTCTTCAATGAATGAATTTGGACTAAACGCCAAATATTCCTTTAATTCTTACGTTATTGGCAAGGGCAATGAATTGGCTCACGCGGCCAGTATGGCCGTAGCCCAGAAGCCAGGCGATATCTATAACCCATTATTCATCTATGGCGGGGTTGGTTTGGGCAAAACCCATTTAGTCCAGGCCATTGGTAATCAAATTTCAAAATTTTTTCCTCACAAAAAAATTCTTTATATTTCTTCTGAAAAATTTACCAACGACTTTATTAAATCCATTTCAGCCGGTCGCGCGGAGAAATTCAAGGATACTTATCGCTCGGTTGATGTCTTGCTGATTGATGATATTCAGTTTTTGGCCGGCAAAGAGGGGACCCAGGAAGCCTTTTTCCACACTTTTAACGAACTCCATCAGGCCAACAAACAAGTGGTGATTACTTCTGATCGGCCGCCAAAAGCCATTCCCGCTTTGGAAAGCCGTTTGGTCTCACGATTTGAATGGGGGATGATTGCCGATATTTCTACCCCGGATCTGGAAACCCGGTCCGCCATTTTAAAAGCCAAATGCCGCGAAAAATGTTGTAATCTGGACGAAGAATGCATTAATTATATCGCTACCAACATCCATAATAACGTCCGAGAGCTAGAAGGCGCTTTGAATAAACTGCTGGCCTTCAATCAGCTCAATGGGACGCCGCTAAATTTGGAAAATATTAAAAAAATCCTCGCCAATCTGACTTCCGTAGCCAGAAAAAAGTCAGTCACACCCAAACAAATCATCGGTATTGTCGCGGAATTTTATGATATTTCCCTGGAAGATATCTTGGGCAGCTGCCGGAAGAAAGATTTAGCCCTACCGCGCCAAATCGTGATGTATTTAATGCGCGAAGAACTAAAAAATTCCTACCCGACGATTGGCCAGGAAATTGGCAACCGCGATCATACCACAGCCATGCATGCGTACCTAAAAATTTCCCAAGCCATTAACGAAGACGAAAAAATTAATCAGGATATTAAATTGATTCGCGAAAAACTTTACAATTAAATTGGGATAAGTTGTTGATAAGATACAATTTTTTTGGGAAAAGGTTTGGTATAAGTCAGAGGAAAAAGTCTGCGTGAAAAGAGCATAAAAAATTTAACAAAAATTTTTTCCAAATTCATCAACTTTTAGAAAACAGTTTTAGGGAGTATTTATCAACATGGCAAAATTTTTTTTGCCAATAGCCACTAGGGTTTTAAAGCTTATCCACTCCATCCACACCCCTTATTATTATTAATAGTATATAAATAAGAAATATATAATACTTCTATGAAAATCTCTTGCATGCAAGAAAATTTAAACCAAGGTTTATTTGTCGTCAGCCATATTGCTTCAAAAAGCGCAGCGCTGCCAATTTTAAATAATGTTTTAATTCAAGCTAAAGAAAATTCTATAAAATTATCTGCCACTAATTTAGAAATGGGTATTAGCTGTGAAATTCGCGGCAAAATAGAAACTGAGGGTGAGTTTACGGTGCAATCGAGATTGTTGGCCGATTATGTTAGCTTGTTGCCTAAAGAAAAAGTTGATTTGTCAGTGGTACAAGAAAATAAAGATGGTGGCCAAATTTTAACAGTCAAATGTAAAAATCATGCGACAAAAATTAAAGGCCAGCCAGCCACTGATTTTCCTTTAATTCCTCAAATTAGCCGCGGCAATGCTTATATTCTTAATTATCAACAACTAAAACAAGCCATTAGCCAGGTTATATTCGCGGTTTCCCAAGCTGAAACGCGCCCGGAGATTAATGGGGTTTTATTTAATTTTACTAAAGACAAATTGATTTTGGCCGCTACGGACAGTTATCGTTTGGCGGAAAAGACTGTAGCTTTGGATAAACAATCAAAAGGCAGCGAGCAAAAAGTGATTGTGCCGACTAAAACTTTGCAAGAATTACAAAGAATTCTCGGCAGTTTTAAAGATCCGGCCGCCATATCTCAAATTGAAGCCATTACTATTTATTTATCCGATAATCAAATCTTGTTTGTTATTGATTCCATTGAATTAATCTCAAGATTGGTTGAAGGGCAATATCCCGATTACCAGCAAATTATTCCCCAAAATTCTAGTACGGTCGCCACCCTGGAAACCTCGGAGTTTATTGGGATTACCAAAACCTCCAGTCTTTTTGCTCGCAGTGGAATTTATGATGTCAGCCTGGAATTTGTGGTTGATAAAAAAGAAGTAGTTATTTCTTCGGCCAATAGTCAGTTGGGTGAAAATATTTCCAATTTATCCGGGCAAATCAGCGGGGAACCGAACAGTATTGTGGTCAATTATCGTTATCTGCTTGATGGTTTACAAAATATTAATAGCGATCAGGTTCAGCTAAATATTATTGACAGTGCCAATCCTTGTGTTTTAAGACCCGCCGGTAAAGAGGCAGACTACCTCTATATTATTATGCCGATTAAGCAATAGACGAGCGATCGTTGCCTGCTAAAACAAAAAGATCGTCCACAGCCACTGAGACGATTTTTTTTGTTTAAACTTAATTGACAGGATTATTGTTTGATTATAAGCTAAAGCCAACCAGAGGAGATTCGTTTATGAAAATGTTGGCTGAGGCAGTACCGATTGGAAAAGTGGCGGACATCGATTTTGTTCGCGACACCTTGGTTCTTTTGGGCAATTTTGAGGAGGCCGTTAATCTCGCTCGATTAGATCGCGGCGAAAAAGCGACGGCGATTGTGGCGTCAGCTGAACTGGCGCCGGGAGTAGTAGGAATATTTTGGCTGCATTTGTGTGAATATGGTTTGCTTTATGACCGCCAGCGGTGGGGTACTGGGATAGTCGGGGAAAGTATAGGCGTCGTGTCGTCTGATCCATCTTCCCGCTTCGGTTATATAAATATTCACGAGGAAGATGCGGCCCCAAACTTTGACCGGTATCTTAATCCCGATCAACCCCATCAGTATTGTTGTAAGAAAAGTATTCAGCCGTTACAGTCCAACCTTAGCTGGCATTCGGCAGCCATACCGATTACGGATATGCCAATAGCCAAATTGATGCGCTTGGACATTCCGGAAAACATCAAGGTGCTTACCCTGTCGGTCGGTGTTCACGATCAGAGTGGTCAGCGTGCCGTTATTATTCAAAGCAGCAGCGGGTGGCAGATTCCAAGCCCTCAAACTGAAGCCGAAGAACATTATCAGGCCGCGTACGGGGAAGAGTATGCCCAAGATTATCTTTATGGCGCGTCACTTTTGGCTGATGGTGTTACTGTGTTTTTTAGCACGTCGGTGCAGGGTTTGAATCAAGTCAAGGAGCAAGAATTGGTTAACCAGTTCGTTGATGAACTTGATCGTCATTGGTTTGAGGAGGTAGCCCGAGTTTTTCGGCCGGATATTGAGGGGCAGGCCATCTTATTAGAATATCATCGGTTAGCACCTTAATAGATTTCAATTGATTTTTGGGCCTTGGCTAATGCTATCGGCCTTTTTTATTTACGCCAATTGACAAAGGTTGAGAAGTATTATAAAGTTGACTGCAGTTTTGGCGTTTGATTTGGTGTAATCAATAGGCTCAGAAAACCAGAAGGAGAGAAATGATGCGGGAAAGAATTTTGGCCATTAATCCGTATGTCGTGGTAGTGGTGGCAACATTGGGGGTTGTGCTTGGTGTCATGTCGGCAGAGTATTTGACCAAAGGGCTGATAGTAATCCCGATATTTATCAGTCTCTTGGGCTGCATTTTCACAATTTCACCCGAAGGCGACACGAAGTATCTTGCCAGCAAAACCCTTGAAGTATTTATGGAGGTCGGTGGCTGTCTCATTGGATCAATTGTTGGTGCCGCGATTGGCAGCGGTACGTGCGACGTAATCGGCGAAGAGGCTTTCTGGACCTTGGTGGGTGCGATCGCCGGCATGGTGGCCTGGTTTTCTTTGGCCACGGCGGTTTTGGGTTATGACGTTATCAACGGTGACACTGGTTTGACCGCGGATCGGTTTTACTCATGTGTCTTAATCTTTGCCTTTTTAGTTTCTTGCGCGGCAATTTGTGTTCTTTTATGGTAATTATTTTTACCCAATAAGCCTTAATGTTTTACAGGCTTATTTTTTTATTAAAATTTTAATTAATATTCTGGCCGGTTAAATCAACAAAAAAGGACAAGTCACTTTCATTGTCATTGTATTATTATGCCGATTAGCAATAAAAACCACCCCTTAGCCGGGACGGTTTTTATGTTTGACTAAATTTATGAATTTATATATATTAAATTATCCGTTTGGTTTAGTGAGGGGTTCAACCAAGTGAGCCTAAAATCGGCTCCTTGAACAGAAAGGGAACGGTGAAATGTTTGATCTTCGTCAAAGGTTGGGTTTGTTACCCAAGGGAACCAAAGACCCTTTGGGACCCAAGAATTTGGCCGAGGTGGCTGAAGCCCAGTTGTCGTGGCTGACACAGTCGCTGGCAGGTTTGATTCGTCAGGGGACGGTAACGCTCGAGTCGGCCCAAGCCATTTTGGCGGAATTGCGTGAATATTGTCCGGCGGCGATTGCAGAAGTTGGCAAACTACCGAAGGGTAGGATTGAGCCACACCATCACGTGCTTTTGCCGGTGATTTCAAGGAAGTCCATTGACTGCCGCCGTCAAATGGCTATGCTGGTTCAAGATAAACTGGAAGGAGTTTGTCGGTTTGATGAGCAAGGGCTTGTTGATTCTGTTGATTTACCGAAGGCCTATTGGTGTGTTGGTTTTGGGTTGACCTATTTGGAATCTAACGGTTCACCCGCAACCAGCTTTCAAGGTCGTCACCCAGCGCTGCTTGAAGAAGTTATGGCCATTATGCTTCAACTCAACCGCCGTCAACCCACGTGGAGTATGCCACCGCACGTGCTTTGCACTGGAACAAAACACGAGGGGAATTTATTGATGGTGGTTCACGACCGTCATAGAGCGATAAACCCTCGTTATGTGCTCTGTTACACGCTTTATCCTCAATTACCGATTGGTGATGGTAGGTTGCGTGGTGATAAGATTGGCGTCGGAACTTGTTACGGCCGGGTTGGTCGCGGACTATGACCCTGTTAAATCAAAGGGGACAAGCTTAAGCATGTCCCTTCTTTTTTACTGTAAATAATTTATTTTATTTCAACATTGATTGGCGTGGTTTTATAACTGTAGCCATCAATATTGGTAATCTGAGTATAAAGCTGATAGCGGCCTGGCTGGGGCTGATTTTGCCAGGTAGAATTTAGTTGGTTGTTACTGAATTGCCGGGCTGTATTTATATAATTTGCCTGACCGTCAGCGCCTTGATAGAACAAATCAATGCTTTGAATGTTTTCAGAATTATTTAGGCTTGCCTTTAGATTTAGCGGGAAGTTATTTTTCTTTAAGGTTGCTCCATCTTTAGGGTTCAGCCAACTTAAGACATTAGTAATTGATGGTAGCTGGAAATTCAAATCGACAGACGCACTGTTGTTATTTTCAATATCATCATAGGCGATCGCCTTCAGCGTATTGAAGCCATTAACTAAATTTGGGTCAGCTAAATTAACTTCTAAATTATAGGGGGCTTCTGTCACTGTTTTTATTAGCTGATCATTTAAATAATATTCAACTTTTTTTACACCTCGGGGGGCAGAGACTTGGACTGTGGCACTAAAATTTCTGGTTTCGATTCTTTGGTTAGTTGATGGGTTGATAATGGCAACGCGGGGTTGATCGGCCGAAGTATGACTGGTATCATATTCTGTCGGCGGCTGTTCGGAAACGATATTGTTTCTTTTGGCCCAGTCTTGGACGGCATCTTCCCATCTTTGATATTGCGGATCATTTAAATCCGGCGGCGTTGAGCCTTGCGGATCATCTTTGTTGATGTAATATAAAATATCGTGGACTTCTTTATAAGTTTTTTCTTCAACTTGGCTGGCGGGAGTTAAATCAGTTGCCAATAGTCCGGTTACCTTATCAATTTTAACTTTAATACCCTCAATCATGGAACCGTTCAAAACCGGTTTGTCGGTGGTAGTTGGATCTGGAGCCGTAAAGCCTTGAGCGGGCAAATCTTTAGTGGCTTCAACCATGAATTTGTTCCAAATGGGCGCGGCTACTACACTGCCATCGGCGCCGCGCTTCATTTCTTTGGCATCACTATTGCCCACCCAAACACCGGCCACTAAATTTGGCGTATAGCCAATGGTCCAGGCGTCGTGGTAGTCGTTGGTGGTGCCGGTTTTAGCCGCGACGGCTCGGTTAGATAGGGTTAAATAATTTTTTTCACCAAAGACATAGGCTCTGGCGGCGTTATCAGATAAAATGCTGGAAATCTGTCTGGCCACCTGAGTAGCTAATACTTTTTTACTATTGTCCTCAAATTTTTCCAAAGTATTACCGTCTTTATCTTTGACTTCTAAAATTCCTGTTGGCTCGTGGTATTCGCCTTCGGTGGCAAAAACGCCAAACGCGTTAGTATGCTCTAGTAATTTTACTTCGCCGCCGCCCAATACTAAAGACAAACCAAACCGGCTGCGATCTTTTAGGGTGGTGTAGCCCAAACTATCGGCTAAGTTTAAAACATTATTGATGCCGGTTAAGTAAATGGTTTTAACGGCTGGAATATTTAATGAACCGGCCAACGCGGTTTTGATGGTAACCGGTCCGTGTTCTTTTAAGTCGTAATTCTTTGGCTCATAATCTTTACCGTCTGAATTTAAAAACCTGGTGTTAACGTCATACAAAACTGTTTCCGGCGTATAACCTTTAATAAAAGAAGCGGCGTAAACAATTGGTTTAAAGGACGAACCAGGCTGGCGCGGGCTGATGGCGACGTTAACCTGACCGTCAATTTCATCATTAAAGTAGTCTTTTGAGCCGACCATGGCCAAGATTTGCCCGGTCAGCGGATCAATCGCAACCAAGGCGGCGTTGTTGGCATTCCATTTAACGTTTTTGTCGGCCACTTCCTTAACGGCATTTTCCGCGGCCTGTTGTTTATCCCAATCTAAAGTAGTAATAACTTTTAAGCCGCCCTGATCAACGGTTTGTTCGTCGTATTTTTCCGATAAATATTCTTTGATAAACATGACGAAGTGCGGCGCGAACATATTATCGGTTTTTTGGACAAAAGTTATTTTTTCTTTTTTGGCCAATTCCGCGTCTTCTTTGGTGATATATCCTAACTCAGCCATGCTATCTAAAATCCAATGTTGTCTGACGTAGAGCTTATCCAAGTGGCTGCCAAAAGGAGAGTAGTAGGACGGAGCCTGGGGTAGAGCGGCCAAAATAGCGGCTTCCGCCAAATTAATATCTTTAATGCTTTTGCCAAAATAAGTCTGGGAGGCGGCTTCGGCGCCATAAGCGACGGAGCCGTAGGGAATTTCATTAAAATACATCTGCAGAATCTGATCCTTGGAAAATTTTCGTTCAATTTGATAGGACAAAATTACCTCTTTGATTTTTCGGGTATAAGTTTTTTCCGGTGACAAAATGGCATTTTTGACCAACTGTTGCGTCAAGGTTGAACCGCCGACCTTGCTGCCGGTAAAAATATTTTTGACAAACGATCTGATAATGCCGGTGATGCTAATACCGCCGTGCTGGTAAAAATTACGATCCTCGGCGGTTAGGGTTGCATCTTTTAAGGCTTTGGGAATTTCGTCCAATTTAACAAAAGTACGCTTCTGCGTGCCGTGAATATCATAAAGCAGATGATCGCCCGTGCGGTCGTAAATTTTAGTTGATAAGGCAATACTGCGATCAATAATTCGATCGGGGTTAGGTAAGCTAGTGGCGGCCCAAGCTAATAAAATAATACTGCCGATAGCGCCCAAGCCAACAGCTACGCCCAGTACGGTTAATAAATTTTTAAAATTGATTTTGAAAGGTAACCTCTTTCTTCGGCGAAAAGATGAATTGGTAAATCTTTTTTGTAAGTCAGACATATAAAATTATTATTAATATTAGATTAAATTTAGCATTATTTGTCATATTTTACAACATTTTTGCTCAAAAAAAATCAAGCCCAAAAAGTCAGGCTTGATTGAAAGTATTTAAGTTTTTATTTGCGATAAAACGCCGCGGCGTCCTCGGGCGCGATAGGATTAATGATTAAACCCGAACCGATTTCCACGCCCG
The DNA here is from genome assembly GCA_041663485.1 of Candidatus Buchananbacteria bacterium. Lineage (GTDB taxonomy): Bacteria > Patescibacteriota > Patescibacteriia > Buchananbacterales > UBA6539 > 02-FULL-45-11b. The sequence goes on from JBAYMO010000006.1 coordinate 21,557, forward strand.
CCCAAACCGAACCGCGGGGCGTGATTTTTATGTAGAGATGCTCGTTTTCGTCTTTAACAATTTGATGAAAGTAATAATTGTAGGGTAAGTTTAATTTTGAGATTTTTTTAAGTATCTTTTTCATGGCCTTGGCAAAACAGTTTCTTTCCGTTTCGTTCAAATTGGTAACGTTGTCGACGTGGCGTTTGGGCATAATCCAAATTTCATAGTTGTGCATGGGCGCCCAGGGACAAAAGGCGATAACATGTTTATCTTCCCAAACCAGGCGTGGCCCCTTTCTTTCTTTTTTAATTACATCGCAATAAATGCAGGTGCCGTGCTTGAGGCGATAGGCTTGGACGCGGCGAGAGCGATCTTCCAAGTGAGGCGGTAAAAATTCGGTGGCAAAAATTTGGGAGTGGGAATGCTGGATGGACGCGCCGGCCACGCCGCCGTCATTTTTGAAGATTATAACGTAATTGATTTTTTTGTCGCGCGAAATAACCTCGGTTCTCTTGGCGTATATCTCTAAAATTTTACTGATTCGTTTAACCGACAGATCTTCAATTTCCAAAAAATGGTTTGGAGTTTCAATTATGACCTCTTGCTGGCCATAAGCTTTTGGATTATTGACTGAGACAGAGGGGAATTTATTAGCAATAACTTTAATCGCCCAGGGTTCATTCTTTTCTTTGGTTTCATTGATGGTGGCTAAAACTTTGCTGACTTTATCAACTTTGCCCGGGCAAAATACACACTCGGTTGGTTTGTTGGGCTGCTGGCGCTGGGGTTTTTCCACATCGTGTGGACGATTGCCACGGTGCGGAGCAATTATTACATATTTTTCTTGAATATAATCTTTTCTGATTTCTGATTTTTGCATAAATTTATTTTAAGGGTAAATAATTTAGTATTTGGCTTAGGCTGTCGTCAATTGATTTGGAATTATCAATTATAATGGGTTTAAATTTTTTATATTCTGCTTCGGTTCTGTTCGGCAGGCTGCCTTTACTTTTTGGCACTTGGTCTTCCGGAGATAAAGTGCCTTTCTTTTCTAGGCGAACCCTTCTGGTTTTTTCATGGCAAGTGATGAGAAAATAATAATCCGGTTTAATTATGGGTAAAAGTTTTAAATCAGGAATTAATTTCATATTGGCCCCGCGCAGTTTATGATAAGCCAGAGTTGAATAAACGTAGCGATCACAAATAACCCAACTATCTTTTAATAAATTTTGGATTTTTTGTGATTTGTTAATGGCCGAGGCAATATAAAAAAATAGACTTGAATTAATATCAGCTTGAGATTTGATAAATGGTTTTATTAAATTAAAACCAATTTTTTTATTTTCTAAATCTTCCAGCCGAATGGATTTAATTTTTAAGTCATTAAGTCTTTGATTAAGCATTTTAGTCAAAGTAGTTTTGCCGGAACCGTCTATGCCTTCAAAAACAATTAATTTATTTTTCATAACATTTTTATGATATTTCTGGCACGCTCCAATACTTTTTCATCTTCTTGCCCTTGGGCAATTTCAAATTTGTAGCGGATTATTCTTCTGGCAATTTCAGCAGCAGCTTCCTTTTGAACCAACTCGTCGTTGGTAATGGCTCGGGAAACCATATTAATTCCCATATTGGTCGCTGAAGTAAGTTTGGCTAGGTTCTTGCCCCCAACGGGAAACTGCTTGGCTAATAGATTTAGAAGTTCATAATTTTCCAAGTCTCTGTTATATGAGGTTGCTTTTCCATGCCGGCAATCGCGCATACAAATATCATAAAAATCGGCGGAAGCGGACATAAAAGCTAAATTAAGCGGATGATCAATGGCTAAATCGTAGACTGGAAAAGTTTCAAATTTTAGATAGTCAGGAGTTATGCCGGATAAAATTTCATGGTAAAGCTGGCTTAAACAAATTCCAAATTTACCACTCCCGCCACCAGGACTGACGATAGCAATTATTTTTTTTCTGGATTTAATAAAAGGATTATTTTTAAATTCAGAGAAATTTACAGTTTTTTGTGGGTAATTGGTATTGGCTAAAAAATAATAGACTTTAAGATTAAGTAGTTTAAGTTTTTTGGTGAATTTTTTGATACTTGGGGGGATGTTTTTTGGATCCTGAATTAAGCTGATGGCAACGTGTTTAATTTTTATGCCCCTGCGCCTAAACTCTTTAATTAATCTTATGGTTTCTTTGTCGTAAGTAATTTTATGATCACCGCGGATTCGACCCTTGATGATATCTTTAGCTGAGACAACAAAAATAATTTCTCCATGACGACATACTTTTTTTAGTAAATCTACTTTAGTGTCTTCGCGATAGCCGGGAAGAACTCTGGCCGAATGCTTGTCGTCAACAATTTTTCCGCCAAATTCAATATATAGTTTGGTTTTGCTTTTTTTTATGATATCGTTGATCTTTTTTGATTGCAAGCGAAGATATTTGTCAGTATTGAAACCAACATTTTTTAAAGTAGACATAATATAAAATTTATGTTTAGACTAAATTGAGTGCGCCGCGCAAACCGCAATGGCTAAGGCGTCGGCCGCGTCGTCGGGTTTGGGAATTTCCTTCAGACCCAAAACTACTTTAATCATTTGCTGCACTTGTTTTTTGTCGGCTTGGCCGTAGCTGGTTAAGGCCATTTTAACTTGCAGGGGAGTAAATTCCTTCAGTAAAAGACAGTGTTTACCGGCGCAAAGAATCACTACGCCTCGCGCTTGACCCACCGCCAAAGCAGTTTTGACATTTTTGGCAAAAAATAATTTTTCTACGCCAATAATTTCCGGTTGATATTTTTTTATTAAGGCGCTTAATTCTTGTTCAATAATTTTTAGTCGATCTTGATCGGGAGTTTTAGCCTTAGTCTTGATTGAACCGTAATCAAGAGTTTTAATTTTGCTGCCACATTTTTCAATCACACCGAAACCGGTATCAGCCAGTCCCGGGTCAATGCCCAAGATAATTAGGGGTTTATTCGTCGGCGACATTGGAGTAGTAGTTGCTGACATCAGCGTCTTCGTCTAATTCGGCGAAAAGTTTATTAATTTTTTCATTACCTTCGGCCGAGAGAGTCTTTTTTTCCTTAGGCACTTGTTCAATTTCGGCATAATCAACTGACATGTTTTTGGTATCTAAAAAATCTTTAACTTTTTTTAAATCGTTAGGGGCGGCATAGATAGTGGCTCCTTCGTCTTCACGGACAATATCCAGCGCCCCGGCATCGATTAATTCCAATTCCAAATCATCGGAAACATCTTTGGTGCGGATGACGGCCTTTTGTTCAAATAGCCAGGAGACGGCATTGGGTCCGCCCAAGCTGCCGCCGTGTTTAGATAGAATATGTTTGACCGCGGCCGCCGTTCGATTTCGGTTATCAGTTAAACCCTCAATAATCAAAGCCGAACCCTCCGGACCGAAACCTTCGTAAACTACGGTTTCAATTATCCCGCCGCCGAGTTCTCCCGTTCCTCGCTTAATGGCGCGTTCAATGTTGTCTTTGGGTACATTGCTGGCTTTGGCCAAATCAATGGCCAGCCTTAATCTAAAGTTAGTGGCCGGATCGCCGCCGCCGAGTTTAGCGGCAATAGATATATTGTTTCCGAGTTTGGTAAAGATGGCTCCGCGCTTGGCGTCAGCCGCGCCTTTGGCTCTTTTGGTGGTGGCCCACTTGCTATGTCCGGACATAATGTAAATAAATTAAGCAATTAATAAATTAAGAAAATATCGCGACCCTCGCAGCTTGTCGTTTGTTTTCTTAATTCCTTTTATTGATTAAATTTTATCAGGTTTTTCCGCATTTTTCAAGGCAATTTTCTTTTGCTTGAAAGTCAAAAAAATGTTATAATTGGCCTATAATTCATAATATTTTTTTATGCATCAACTGGACAATATCGCGGCTATCAAGAAGCTTGATCCCGGTCAGGTGACAGAATCAATCGAACTTTTAGCCGAACAAATCAAACAGGCTCTCAAAGAATTTAAGAAAATTAGCTTACCAAAAAATTATCGAGACATTAATAAAATCGTGGTCAGTGGTATGGGTGGTTCGGCTTTGGGTAGCGATATGTTGCGCGCAATATTTTTTGATCGTCTAAAGGTTCCAGTTGAAATTATTAACACCTATGATATTCCGGCTTTTGTGGATGCCAAAACTTTGTATCTCGCGTCTTCGTATTCCGGCACGACCGAAGAAACCCTGGCTACCATTACCGCGGCTAAAAAAAGAAAAGCAAAAATTTTTGCTATTACCACCGGCGGCGAGCTGGCTAATTTAATTAAGAAAAAGAGTATTGCCGGGTGGATTTTTACGCCAACTTATAATCCTTCGTCTCAGCCGCGCATGGGCTTGGGGTATTCTTTGGGGGCGCAGCTGGCTTTATTACAAAAACTCGGTTTGTTGTCTTTGCCGGCTCAGGAAATAGAAAATTGTTTGAAAACCATCGAGAAGTATAATAAAAAATTCGGGATAAATTCCGGCGTGGCTCAGAATTTTGCCAAGCAATTGGCGGTCTCGGTGCAAAACAAAATCCCGGTCATTATTGCTTCGGAATTTTTGTCCGGCAACGCGCATGTTTTGTCCAATCAAATTAATGAAAACGCCAAAAATTATGCCAGTTACTATTTAATTTCGGAAATGAACCACCATTTGCTGGAAGGCTTAACTTTTCCCAAGAGTAATAGCGGTAATTTAGCCTTTGTCTTTTTTGAGTCAAAAAAATATTATCCAAGAAATTTTTTGCGTTACCGCATTACCAAAGACGTGGTTGATAAAAACAAAATTAAATTCTTCACTTATTTATTAAGCGCCGATGGTCGTTTAGCTCAAGCTTTTGAGATGCTGGTTTTTGGCAGTTATTTCAGCTTTTATCTTTCCTCGTTAAATAATATCAATCCGTCAAAAATTCCCTGGGTTGATTATTTCAAGGCCCAACTAAAACGTTTTGCTTAAAGTCATTATTACCATGAAGCTGATAAAAAGGATTTCGGATTACTTTTTGACCAAGCCTCATTGGGGCTATATTCTGATTTTTCTGTTTTCCGTTATGGTTTTTTCTTGGTTGCAAGCTGGGGCAACCCTAGCTGATCCGGATTCTTTTTATCATGCTAAAATGGCCAAGATGATTTTAGACGGTGGCTTGGTTATGGATTTTCCTTGGCTGACTGGTACCATGCTAAGTTACAGTTTTATCGACCATCATTTTTTGTATCATTTATTATTACTGCCATGGGTCGCGCTTTTGCCGCCGTTGTTTGGCTTAAAACTCGCCACGGTTATTTTTGCCTCCTCGGCCATTTTGGCCGTTTATTGGTTTTTGCGCCAACTCAAAGTCGGTGGTGCGTTCTGGTTCACTTTATTCTTGTTGACAATTAATCCGTTTATCTTTCGGTTGAACCTAGCCAAGGCACCAGCTTTGGCCTTGATTTTAATGATTTTTTGTATTTACCAAATCTTTAACCGGAAGTATCTTGGCTTGGTGGTTGTTTCCTACTTGTTTGTTTGGCTTTACGGCGGCTGGCCGATTGTGATTGTTTTAAGTTTAATTTATTGTGCTTTGGGTTTGATTTGGCCGCAACGCTGGCAGGGTTGGCTGGCCAATAGGCTCGGCCGACCTAGTATTGCTTATCAAAATTTGTTGGCCTTATTGCATGTCGTGGTCGGCTGCTTGGCTGGTTTGATATTTTCTCCATATTTTCCTACAAATTTACAATTTTATTGGGAGCAAACCTACAAAATTGCTTTGGTTAATTATCAAAGCGTAATTGCCGTGGGCGGGGAATGGTATCCTTATTCAATAACCGATTTGCTCATTGCGGCCATGCCATTTTTTATTTTATTGCTATTATGTTTGATGGGATTTATTATTACCATCAGACGTCAGTCGCTTAACGCGTGGTTTTTTTTAATTTTGAGTTTTCTTTTTTTTATTTTAACTTTGAAATCTCGGCGTTACGTGGAATATTTCGTGCCGGTAACGGTTATCTTTTGCGCTGTCAGCTTTAACAATTATCTGCCCCGAATCAAACGCTGGTTTAAAGAAGCTTTGCCGCAAAGTTTGTGGCCGCTGGTACCGTTGATTTTGTTTTTACTTTTTACGCCGATATTTTTTTCTGATATTAAAGCCGTCCGCGCCGCGTTCGATTCGGGTGTGCCGCTGAGTCGCTACGCTCAGGCTTCAGCCTGGCTGGAAAAAAGTTCCCAGCCACAAGACATTGTTTTTAACTCCGGCTGGGATGATTTTCCCATACTTTTTTATTATAACGACAAAAATTATTACATTGTGGGTCTGGATCCGACGTTTATGTATGATTATAATCCCGAGCTTTATCGGCTTTGGTACGGGATTTCTTCCGGCCAGAATACAGAAAATATTTATCAGGTGATTAAAAATGTTTTTAAAGCCAAATATGTTTTTGTCAGTATCCGGCAAACTACGACACTGGCCGAGACTTTGGAAAATAATTTTAATTTCAAGAAAGTTTATCAGGATTCGGACGCGAAAATATTTGAGGTTTTGCCATGAAATACTTATCCGGGTTTTTTGCCCAATTAAGTTTAGCTAAAGTGATGCTGGGTGGAATTATAGTCTTCTTTTTTTTAATTACTTTGGCGTTTAATTTTTGGTTTGTCGGTTTTGTTTATAATCCCGTTCTCGACAGTGGCCAGGAATTTAGGCTTTTGGCTAATGCTTTTTTGCAGGGTCGGCTGGATATTAATAAATTTGATTTGCTGGATTGCGCCATGCAAGCCGGTAAGTGTTTTTGGGCGCTGGGACCGGGACCGGCAGTTTTGATGCTGCCGGCGGTTGGACTTTTTAAATTATTTGGCCAAAATTTTTATCAGGGCTACATAAATTTTTTGCTGGTGGCCGGAGTATTTTTGCTAAGTTATTTGCTGGCCAGAAGAATTAGGTTCAATACTGATGATTCACTTTGGCTGGCTTTGGCCTTTTGTTTTGGCTCCGTATTTTTGGGGGTCGCTTTTGATCCCCGATCTTGGTATTATTCTCACGTGGTTGTGGTATTTTTTCTGTTTTTGGCTTTGTATGAATATTTTGGCCGAAAAAGATATTGGCTAGTCGGTTCGTGCCTGGCCATGGTCGCGGCCACCAGATTAAACGCCGGACTGGGAATTATATTTTTTATTTTGAATATTTTTTGGAATTCAAGTCAAAGCTATAAAAAAAAATTTATCAATTTGGCTCAGCTTTTATGGCCGGTGATGGTTGGCGCGGTTTTGCTCGGTCTTTATAACTATTATCGCTTTGGCAATATTTTAGATACCGGTTATACTCGAGCTTTGGTGGATAAGGATTTTCAGCGTTATTGGCGCGACAATTTCGGCTTGTTTAATTTTAAGTTTATCTTAACTAATTTTTATTACTATTTTTTAAAATTGCCCGAACCAATCTTGAACCAGAACTATTCTTTAGTCGCGCCCTATCTGAAAGTTAGTCCTATGGGTTTGAGTTTTTTTCTCATTTCACCGATTTTTTTTCGAATCTTTAAAACTCGCTGGCAAAACAAGGAAATAATTTTTGCTTCTATTGCCTCGGGCTTGGTTTTACTGACGGTGCTGGCATATTTCAACTGCGGTTTTTGGCAATTCGGCCCACGCTACATGCTGGATCTTTTGCCTTTTTGGTTTTTAATATTGCTTTACAGTTTTAAAAATTTTCAACTCACGTCAGCGACCAAAATGGTAATCGGTTTGAGTGCATTCTTTAATTTATATCTTTATCTTAATTTATTGATATTTTATCGTTAATGAAAGTTCTGATTGTTTTACCGGTTTATAACGAGGAATTGATTTTAAAGCAGAATGTCCAAAAACTTTTGGCTTTTTGTCGGAATTTTATAATTGATGACTGGCAGATTGTAATTGCCGATAACTTATCAAATGACCAGACCGCGGCCATCGGTCAAGATTTGGCGCAAACCGAGGCCAAAGTTTTATATTTATTTGTTAACAAAAAAGGCAAGGGCGCGGCTATTAGAGCCGGTTGGAAAAGTGCGCCCGCGGATATTTATTGTTTTATGGACGCGGACTTGGCCACGGACTTGGCCGCTTTGCCAAAACTGATTGAAGCGATTAAAAATGGTTATGACTTGGCGCTTGGTTCGCGTTACGATCAGCAATCAAAAGTTAAACGGTCATTCGGACGCAAATTTTTTTCCCGAGGCTACCATCTGATTTTAAATTTGTTTTTAGGCTTAAAGATTAAAGACGCGCCCTGTGGTTTTAAAGCCGTTAATCAAAAAGTTATAGATAATATTTTGCCCCAAGTCGAAAATCAAGCATGGTTTTTTGATTCCGAATTGGTAATTCTGGCCGAAAGTGGAGGCTATAAAATTAAAGAGTTTCCGGTAGTCTGGGAAGATATTCGTGAAGGTCGAGACAAGAGCCGAGTGCAAGTTATTTCTTTGAGTTTGGTATATTTAAAAGAGATTGCTAAACTAAAGTTTAGGCTCAAGCGTAAGTAATCATTCAAAAATTTATCAATTTATTTATTTGTAATTTTTTATGGAAAAAATTTTTATTGTAATTCCCACTTATAACGAAAAAGAAAATCTTTCCCAGCTTTTGCCTCAAGTATTCGATTTAAAAATTGAAGGACTAAATGTTTTGGTGGTCGATGATAATTCGCCCGACGGCACCGGAGACTTTATAGAAAAAAGTCGCGCTGGCAATTTGCGTTTGCATGCTTTGCACCGACCAAAGAAAGCGGGTTTGGGCACGGCCTATGTGGATGGTTTTACATATGCTTTGAGCCAGGGCGCGGATTATATTTTTGAAATGGATGCCGACTTGTCGCATAATCCAAAATATTTACCGGATTTTTTGGCCGCTATTAAAGATGCTGATTTGGTTTTGGGCTCGCGCTATATTAAAAATGGGGGAGTGAGAAATTGGAATTTAGCCCGCCGCCTGATTAGCCGGTTTGGCAATGTTTACGCCCGAATTATTCTCGGTTTGCCCTTTAAAGATTTGACCGGTGGGTATAAGTGTTATCGCCGCCAAGTCTTGGAAAAAATTGGGCTTAATGATTTAAGTTCCGTCGGTTACAATTTTCAAATTGAAACGACGTATAAAACTTATTTGGCCAATTTTAAAATTGTGGAAACGCCGATTATTTTTACCGAAAGAGTAAAAGGCAAGTCAAAGTTCAGTTTTAAAATAATTTTAGAAAGTTTCTTGAAAGTCGCTCAGCTTAGGCTTAAGCATAGTAAGCAATGAAAAAATATTCAATTATTATCCCGGTTTATAATGAAAAAGATTTTATTGAGCAAACTTTGGCCAAAGTTCAGTCTTTAAATATTGAGAATTGGGAAAAAGAGGTGATTATCGTTGATGATGGTTCGCAAGACGGAACCCAAGAAATTTTGAAATTATGGCAAGAAAAATTTAAAATAATTTTTTTGTCCAAAAATCAAGGCAAGGGTGCGGCTCTTTTGGCCGGCTTGGCTCAATGTCAAGGTGAAATAGCGGTTATTCAAGACGCGGATTGGGAATATGATCCAAAAGAAATCCCAAAATTATTAGCACCAATAATTTCCGGCCAAGCTCAGGTAGTCTACGGCACCAGAATGACCGGTAACAATGCAGTCGGCCATTGGCGTTACTATTTTGGCAATAAAATAATTGCCTGGCTGGTAAATTTATTTTATGGCAGTAGTTTATCTGATGTTGAAACTGGCCATAAGGCCTTTGCCTGCCGCCTGCTCCAAGCAATTAAATTGGAACAAACCGGCTTTGGTTTTGAGGTGGAATTGACGGCAAAATTTTTGCGTCAGCAAATTAAAATAATTGAAGTGCCAGTGAAATATTTTCCGCGCCGGTTTACTCAAGGCAAAAAAATCAGCTGGCGCGACGGTTTTGAAGCCGTTTGGTTGATTATTAAATATCGTTTGGCTAAACAAAAATGAATTTGAAAAGTTTAATAAAATCTATCACAAAATCTGAGTGGTTTTTTTTGGCCGGCTTGTCTTTGGGCGTAATTATTTTGACTATTGCCCCGTTAATTTATGGCTGGCTTAACGCCAAAAGTCACGAACAATTTACCGGCGTTCATTTTACGGTTTTAACCGACTGGTTTGTCTACTACTCTTATTTGGAGCAAGTGCGCCAGGGACATTATTTGTTTAAAGATTTGTTTACTCCGGAAGCTCACCAGCCAACATTAAATATTTTTTGGCTCGGAGTTGGTTTGTTGGCGAAGTATCTATCACTTTCCAACATTTTAGCTTTAAACTTGGCTCGAATTTTATTAATTCCGGTTTTTTATTTTGTCGCCTATTTATTTATTGCTTTGATTTTTTTGGAAAAGAAAATGCGCCAGCTGGCGGTATTGATTTTGACTTTCAGCTCGGGTTTTGGCGCTTTGTTACTGGATCGATTTATTCGTTTTCCGGCCAATTTATCCAACGGCAATTTGAATTGGCCGATGGATTTATGGGTACCGGAATTGAATACTTATTTTACGTTGTATTATTCGCCTCATTTTATTGCCTCGCTCATTTTAATAATTATAATTTTTCTGTTTACCGTTTTATACGCCACCAATCAGAAATTGATTTATGCTGTTTACTCCGGTCTGGCGGCCTTGTTACTATTTTCTTTTCACCCTTTCCATGTCGTAACGATTTTTGCCGTTATTTTATTTTATTTTGCCTGTCGTGTTTTTCAGGCGCGAAAGATTATTATAAAAGATATAACTTATTATACCATTCTGCTTTTGATTTCCTTTCCGGCCGTGTTTTATTATGGCTATTTTATTCAAAACGACGAAGTGCTGCGCATTAAATACGCGCAAAATATTTGTTTTACCACGCCGCTTTGGCTGACCATTGCCAGTCTGGGTCTGCCATTTTGGGCGGCCATTTATGTTTTATTTTTACGTTTAAAAAAACAATTAAATTATTCCGGCTCTGTCGCGGCTTTGAATTTTATTTTTATTTGGGTAGCCGTGCAATTTGGTTTAATGTTTTCTCCGGTACTTTTTCAGCGCCGTTTGAGCGAGGGAATTCATTTTCCTCTGGCCATGCTTACGGCTCTGGCTTGGCCAGAGTTAAGCCGGTGGTTCAAACAGCAAAAAACCGCCACGCAAAAGTTATTTTGTACCCAGCGTCATTTACTGGCTATGTTTTTGGTTTTTTTATTGACCGTTTCCAATTTATTTGTTATTAGTGCTGATTTATATATGTACTATACCCGAAAAGAATTTATTTATTTTGATCGGGACTATGTCGCCGCCATGGAATATTTGAAAAAATTTAAGGATGACAAAGTAGTTTTGGCTACGGCCAAAAGAGTAGTGGCCGTACTGCCCGCTTATTCAGGTAAAACGGTTTATGCCGGCCATGGCGTGGAAACCATTTCTTTTTTTGCCAAAGAGGAAGAAATTGCTTGGTTTTTTCAGCAGAACCATGATGAAAATATTGAATTAAATTTTTTAAGAAAAAGAAATATCGGTTATATTTTCTACAGCAAAGCCGAAAAGGAACTTGGTTCTTATAATCCCGTTCAAAAAAAATATCTTCAGCTTGATTTCGAGAATTCCCAAGCTCAAGTATATATTGTAAAATAGTTTTATGATAAATTTGTTCAAATCAATTTCCCGGACGGAATGGCGTTTTTTATTAATTCTGTCTCTTGGCGTCATGGCTTTAATTAGTTTGCCGTATTTATACGGTTATTTTAGCTCACCCTCGGGTTATGTCTACGATGGCATCGGCAGCTTATCGCCCGCCGATAATCCAATTTATTATTCTTACATTAATCAAATTAAATCCGGCCAATATTTAATTAAAGATTTGTTTACCAGCGAAAATCAGACCTGGGGCATGTTCAACGCATTTTGGTTTTTAGCCGGAACTTTTGCCAAGGTTTTTAATTTGCCGGCGCCGTTAGCCTTTCATTTGTTGCGCGTAATTTTAACACCCTTTTTTGTTTTAGTCGCATATTTGTTTATCGCTTTATTTTTTTCTGAAATTAAATACCGTAAGCTGGCCACATTGCTTTTGCTTTTTAGCGCCGGCTTGGGCGCGTATTTTGTCGGGCCAATAAATATTTTAATTGACGTGGCCAGTAAAAGGGGTTATTGGACGCCCAACGATATTTGGATTCCGGAATCAATCGCGTTTTTATCTTTGTATAAAACTCCACATTTTATTGCTTCCTGGATTTTCATGATTTTAATTTTGCTTTTGATGTATTGGGCTTGGGCCAAAGACAAAATTTCTTATGTCGTCGGCGCTGGTTTATTGGCTTTGGTTTATTTCAATTTTCATCCATTTTATATTCCCATGATTTTTGGCACCCTGAGTTTGTATTTGTTTGCCCTTTGGCTCAAAGCCAATAGAATTCTTTGGCAGAAAAGTTTTTACTTAATTTTGTTTGGTTTGATTTGCGCCCCGTCAATTTTTTATCATTCTTGGCTGCTGCGGGCTGAGCCGATTCTGGCCAGTCGGGCATGGCAAAATGTTACCTTAGCGCCGCCGTTAATTTTTATTATTATCGGTTACGGCTTTCTTTGGCTGTTAGGTTTTTGGGGTATAAAAAAGCTCTGGCAGGAGAAAAAGTTTGATGATAAGTTTATTCTTTTAGGTTGTTGGCTGGCTGTTTCGCTTTTTTTAGTAGTTTTGCCCTGGCAATTTCAAAGCCGAAATACTCAGGGTTTGCATTTGCCCTTAGCCATATTTTCCGTTTTGGGTTTGGTTTGGTTTAAAGATTGGCTGCAGTATCATGGATATGATAAAAAGTTCAGCTTTTGGTTGGGCAGCAAATTTTTATTAGTTTTGACATTTATTGTCGCCTTGAGCATGTCGCTAGTGTTTAATGTAGCGCGCGATTTGTATTATTTTCGTGTCCAGCCGCCGGAAGTGGCTGAATATTTTTATCTCAAAAAAGATAATTTAGCGGCGATAAAATTTTTGAATCAAATCAATGATTCCCGAGCCGTCATCGCTCATCCGGCGAATGGCTTGTTTATTCCAGTTTTTTCGCATCACCCGGTATATTTTGCTCACGGCATTGAAACCATTGATTTTTCTTCAAAGTGGCTTTGGCTTGTTTGGTTTTTTGAAGATAATAACCATTGGGCGAGAAAATATCAGTTTTTAAAGCAAAATAATATTGGCTATATCTTTTGTTCTGATTCAGAAAGAAATATCGGTGATTTTTCTCCGACTAATGGTCAATTTTTTAAAGAGATTTATTCGCAAAGTGGCGTTAAGATTTTTCAAGTTCAGTAATGAAATGATTAAACTAATCAAATCGATTTCTCAAAAGGAATGGCTGTTTCTTTTGGTTGTTATTGGCGCGGTGGTGGTTTTAACTCAAGCGCCTTTTTGGTTTGCTTATTATAATTCAACTTCTGACCAAAGCTATAACGGTTTGCACTCTTTGACCCCGGCCGATTTGCCGGTTTATTTTTCGTATATAAAGCAAGCCGGCGCCGGGCAGATATTTTTTTATGATTTATTTACGACAGAAAATCAAGATTATGGCACATTGAATATTCTTTGGCTCTTAGTTGGTTGGCTGGGCAGGTGGCTAAAATTTAAACCGGATCAGGCTTATCATTTGGCCCGTTTAATTTTGGCGCCCGGCTTGCTAGTTACCGTGTATTTATTTTTGGCAAAAGTTTTTTCCGAAATTAAATATCGCCAGTGGGGTATAATTTTTGCCGCGTTTGCTTCAGGCTTTGGTTTTTTTGGCATCCCAATTTTTGCCGACTATTACCACCAGGCGGCTGAAGTATATTTTGAAACCTTTTGGCCTTTGGATTTATGGCTGGCCCAAACTAATATTTTTTCTTCAATTTATCATAGTCCGCATTTGATCGGTTCCTGGCTGTGTTTAGTCATGATTTTTCTTTTAGTCATGCAGCTTTTTGAAAATAAAAAAATTATTACGACTATCGCCCTGGGTTTGGTCAGTTTGGTCTATTTTAATTTTCATCCGTACTATCTGCCTTTGGTTGGCGGCGTAATCGGGTTGTATGCGCTCTATTGGTTTATCAAGAATAAAAAAGTTGACTATAAATTACTAGCCGAGCTTTTTCTATCTGGATTAATTGCTCTGCCATCCGTTCTGTATCACGGTTATTTGATTATTAATGACGCGGTTATTGCTCAGCGAGCCGTTCAAAATGTTAACTCGGTCTTTTTCTTTTGGCCGATGATTTTTGGTTTTGGTTGGCTTGGGCCGTTGGCGATTTTGGGAATTTATTTTTTATTTAAAAAGCGAGTTTGGCGCGACGAATTGGTTTTTGTCTTAATTTGGCTAATAGTTAACGTGGCTTTGATTTTTCTGCCTACGCCGCTGGCGCAGCATTATTTTTTAGGCTGGCAAATACCATTGATAATTTTTTCTTTAGTTGCCATCTTTGAAGTTTTGGAAGTTTTGAATTGCCAAAATAATAGAAATTTTATGCTGCTGGCGAAAAATTATTTAATAATAATAATTATTTTTGTCTTCTTTTTTTGTTTAACTAATGTTTTTAATTTAACTCGTGATGTTTATTATTTCAGTCAGCATTATTCTTATTTTTATTTCAACCCAGATCAAGTCAAAGCCTTTGCCTGGTTAAAACAATTGCCTGAGCCTAAAAAAAATATTTTAGCCTCGCAAGCTATGTCCTTGCTTTTGCCCGCTCAAACCGGGCAAATGGTTTTTGCCGCTCATGGTCAAGAAACTTTGAACTATAATAGCAAAAGGCTGATGGTTGATTGGTTCTTTGGCAGTAACGAAAATGACCAACAAAAAAAGTCTTGGCTATTGAGCCAAAACTTTGATTACGTTTATTACTCTGATTGGGAAAAAGCGCTGGGAAATTTCTTGCCGGCACAAAAATCTTATTTACGGCCAGTCCTAATTTTGCCCCAGGTAAAAATCTACCAAGTACTTAAAGATTGATTTTACCCAGACTGATTTCCGGCCCCAAGTTTTGGCCGGTATAAATTTTTTCGTTGGTTGAGCGCAGGGGATTTACTTCAATCATGCCTTTGGTGATTTCCATAATTTGAAAAGATAAATCATATTCGCCTTGGGCGATTTTTTTGTTGATTATAAACCAGTAATTGGTTTGAATAACTAAAGGCTTGTTGCTATCAATAAAATTGATTTGTCCGTAAGCCCAAGGGTAGATCTTTTGATAGATTGGTTGGCCGGCTTTTCTTAAAATTAATTTAAGCTGATAGTTTTTTTTCAAAGGGGAATTTGTTTGCCAAAAAAAATGGTATTGGCCATCAAGCAATTGATAGCCGAGAAACTTCAGGTCGGCATCAATTTCTTTTTCATTTTTGTTTGCCAAATTGTAATTTGGCGGCAAAGTTTTTACTAATTCAAATTTATTTTCCGCGCCTTTTTGATAAATAGCCACACTATCTTTAATCCAGATTAAACCAAAATTTTTTAAATTGTTGAGCCAATTTTTTTGGCCGGCCAAGTAGTCATTTTGATAAGTTTGATTAAGATAGTATTGGACGACATAAGTACTGAAATCGGCGTAGTCTATGGCCAGATATTGAGTGTCGGCCGGCAGAGCGTAGTCTTTAATTAAAAATTGTTGTTTGCCTAAAAAGACGTAATTTAAGGAATAAATATTGGGCCGGCTGGAAAGTGGCGTCATTAGTTGATAGGTGGCTGCCACCGGCGCCTGCCTGGGAATCTGTTTAATTGCTTCGTCATTGATTAAATCAATAGGATTTTTTTTCAAGCCTTGGCTGAAAATGTACCCGGCGCCGGTCAGTAAAGGTCCAAAACTCAAGCTGGCGTAAATAACGGTGGTGATAATAATCATTTTTAGTAATGGCTTCTCTTGTACTAAAAATTTTAGCCGAGTTTTTTCCAAAGTCGTATTAGCTAAAAATTTCTTGGTGCCAAATATCCAGGCGATAAAAATTCCGGGCAAAAGCAAACTGGAATATTGGGTGTATAAAATCATGCCCACCCAGTGCCAATTAGTGCCTAAAACCAATTGTAAATAGATTATGCCGGAAAGCCAAAGGTAGCGCGAGCGCCAAAGCGGCAGATAAGCGGTGGGTAGCAGTAAAGCCATAAAAACCACCAAACTACCCGGCGAGAATATCTGCGGTAAAAGTCGCCAAGGTTGTAGTAAGCAATTTTTTATAATATCTCCAAAAGAGTTACCCAGCCAGGAGTAGTAGAGCAAAAATTTGTAACTGCCGGCTTGGGCGAAATGGCCGTTAATTTTGATGGCTAAAATAAAGTAAGCGACGCTGATAATTATCGGCCAAATTTGCCAACGAACTTTTTTCTTGTCCAACCAGGCCAGCCAGCCGAAAACAAAGATTACTAAAGCCACGTCTTCTCTGACCAAAAGGCTGAGAAAACAAAATAAAATAAATGGCCAGAATCTATTTTTTTGGTAAAAATAAAAGGTCCAAAAAATCAGCAGAACGGCAAAGGGCAAAAAGCTGAATTCGAAAAGCGTGATATTTTGCACGAAAGGATTGATTAACCAGGCTAAAGCAAAAATCCAAGCCCATTGACGATTTAAAATATTTTTAGTGATCAGATAAATTGGCCAAGCGGCCAGGGACATGGTTAGGGTCTGCAAAAACGCCAGGGTTAGCGGCTGGCGAGCCAGATAATAAAAAGGCAGAATTATAAATAAAATTGGGCTGAAATGATCGCCCAAATACGTCGGCGGATGAATGCTTAAAGCAAAAAAATGGCCGAGACTGGAATTATAAAAAACGTTGTTAATAATTGCCAAATCCATGGCATCGTAGCCAAAGTGCCGATATTTCCAAAAAATTATCAAACCAAAAATCAAATTATAGCCGATGATAAATGCTAGGGTTAGGTAATGACTGTATTTTTCCGTCGCCATGGCAATTTTTTTCATGTTTTAATTCTACGTTTTTGAGGTAAAAAAAACAACCCCAAAATAAAACACCCGCTCTGGGGCGGGTGTTTGATGGTAAAGCTAAAATTAACTTAATCCGCTGGCATTGGTGGCTTTCAGCAAGTTATCAATGACAAAGTAAGTAATGGCATAGGCGGCGATGATAATAGCCACGCCGATTACTGAGGCTTGAATAATGTCTTTGGCTTTTTTGGTTTTTTCATCGTTACCGGCCGCGGTCATCCAGGTAAAACCGGCGTAGATGATTAGAATTAAAAAGATAATGCCTAAAAATCCGAGAAGGATTTTAACCATATTGGAAACTGTTTCGGCTAAAGATTTTGAGTTGACCTCATCTTGGCCGTAAATGTCTTGCACCGGTTCCAGTTGATCTTTGATTAAGCTGCCGATTTCATCGCTGCCGGCGGCTTGCGTTAAGGCCGGAGTCATGGCAAAAGAAAAAGTCCCGAAGACAGTTAGCAGCATCATGAAAACGATTAGATTTTTTTTCATAAGTTTTGATTTATTTAATATTCTTTTAAAATTATAGCATAACCTTATTTCATTGACAAATTCATAAAATCATGGCAATATAATGAGTTGTTGAATTTGGTGTTTGATCAAAACCTGGAGCGTACCATGAAAAAGTTGATCGTTCTTTCGCTGGTCTTGTCTTGCGCTCTGGCGGGTTGCG
The DNA here is from genome assembly GCA_041663485.1 of Candidatus Buchananbacteria bacterium. Taxonomy (GTDB): domain Bacteria; phylum Patescibacteriota; class Patescibacteriia; order Buchananbacterales; family UBA6539; genus 02-FULL-45-11b. The sequence continues at coordinate 39,109 of JBAYMO010000006.1, forward strand.
CGCACTCTTACGCGCGCTACGAAGCCGCCGGTAATCTGCACACGGGCGCGTTAGTCAATTACCGCCTGGACACGTCGGTGGTGTTTACCATCTCCGGCCGGCTCGGGGCGAGTATTACGGTGCCGCCCGCGCAGAAATCTCAGGACAAAAATCAGCCTCCCAAACCCACTGTCGTGAAAGTCGAACTGGCTCCAAACTGGACCTACGAGGTCAAGATTTCCCGGTTTGGCCAGCAATGGCCGTACGAACATGGTCCGGTCTATGTTGACTGGAATCAGGGAGACACAATGGTGGAGGGGAAAGTCTACGATTTTGGTATTTACGCCCACTAGGGGAAATGCCAAAGTCGAGATTAACCGAAGGCAAGCTTGAATGGCTGGCCTTCTTTTTTTAATCCAAAAACCCCGGACCAGTCCGGGGTTTAATTTAAAAAGAAATAATTTAATTTAATCCCGCGTTGTTTTGTTGAGTGGCTCTTAAGGCGTTATCAATAACAAAGTAGGTAATTAAGTAGGCCGAAAGCACTAAAACTAAACCAATCACGGCGGCTTTAATTATGCTTTGAGCCTTATCAATTTTTTCCTGATTACCCATGGCCGTCATCCATAAAAAACCGGCATAGATAATTAAGATAAAAAATATTAAGCCTAAAAGTGATAATACGATTTTGACGACACTACTGATTAAAATGTTTAAAGTCATTTTGGTGCTGAGGCCGGAACCTTCTAAAAAACCTTGAGTCTGCGTATTCATTTTGCTTTGGGTTTCAGAGTCAATCAGATTGGTGGTTACACCTAAGGCGGCCGGCGTGGCCGTAGTTAGTAACGTCAGGCTTAAAATCGTGAAGATAAAAATGTTGAGAAATAATTTTTTTTTCATAATTTTATTGGTTGCTTTGAATTGATGTGCTGCTTTGCGTGCCGGCGGTGCCGGAAATAGCTGACATCACAAAATAAAAAATGGCGGCGGAGGCCAAAATTACGACAATGCCAATCGCGCCGTCACGGATAATATTTTTGGCTTTCGTCACTTTTTCATCGTTACCGGCCGCGGTCATCCATAAAAAGCCCCCATAAATAGTGAAGCTGATAAAAATTACCCCGATTAAGCTGATGACGGCTCTGGCGATATTGCCGACCAATTCGCTTAATGAATTTTCCGAAGTGCTGATATTATAGTTGGCACCGCCGGCACCCGCCGTTTCATCCAATAGGCCTTGCATAGTATTGTCGGCCGCCCAGGTCAGAGTCGGTAGAATTAATAGACAGAAAAGAAAAGTGGCGGTTAAAATGGTTAGTAGTTTTTTATTCATAGTTATTATTTATTATTGTGAACTCGTGCTTGATTCGGTAGTATTGGATTCACCGACCTGGTAACCAGTCGCTTCGCCGGCTTGACTGATGACAAAAGCCGTGATAGCGTAAGCACCCAGAATAATAATTATTCCGATAATGCTGCCGCGTAGAATTGATTTGGCTTTGGTTAATTTTTCGTCGTTGCCGGCGGAAGTCAACCAAAGGAATCCGGCATAAATAGTATAACCCAAAAAAATAACTCCCAAAAGCGAGAGAAAGATTTGGATGATTTGGCCAATGGTGATCGTGATGGGGGTGGTGCCAAAACCGGCCGCGGTACCCACTTTCTCCATTTTATCGGTTAAATTAAGCTGAGAACCCCCGGTAGTTTCGCCGGCGGCTAGAATCAACGAAGAAGAGCAGCTCAAGCCCATCACAATTAAACAGACAATCACTAAGGCTTTGAAAGATTTTTTCATATTATTTGGTTAAAGTTTCTTGCAAACGGCTGGTAACGAAATAGCTGATGCCGTAAGCCGAAAGGGTAATAATTAAACCGGTAATGGCGGCTTTTAAAATGTCTTTAGCCTGATCAATTTTTTCTTCCTGGCCCCTGGCCGTCATCCAAATCGCGCCGCCGTAAATTACTAAGCCTAAAAATAAAATTCCCAAAAGGCTTAGAAATACGGCAATAGCGGAGCCGACAAAGCCCAAAGCCTTATCTTCGTCGCCGGTGGGTAGGGCCACGCTGCCCAGCGCGCCTTTCATTTGTTCGGTGATACTGGCGGCTAAAACCAGCGTCGGCAAACAATAAAAAACCAAGATTAAAATAAAAACCATTAAATGTTTTTTTGCCGTGGTCATAATTATTTATTGACTAAACGTCGCCACTTAATTTAGCTTACGTTTAAATTATTTAAATAAATCCTATTTGGTGATGGTACCGATATTGGTTAAAACGAATTCGGTGATGATGCGCGACATGATGATAATAATTAAGCCGATAATCAGCTCTTTCATTAATTCTTTGGCTTTTTCGATTTGTTCATCATTGCCTTTGGCGGTCATCCAAAGATAGCCGGAGTAAATTATCATTAGAAAGAAAACTAGTCCGACAAAAGTTAAAAGCGAATTGACAATAAAGATTAAACTATCGCGGAAAGTGAAGCCCGTAACGGTTACGGTTTTACCGCCGCCAAAGGCGTAATTGGTGATTTTAGTGACACTGCCGGCCATTTGATCGAACATGGAAGTAGCGGCCAGAACCGGAGTGGCAACAACGACAAAAAATAATAAGCAAAAAACAATAATTGAAATGATTTTTTTATTCATAAAGATTACGAAGTTTTAACCGTCTGACCCAAGTAGAACAAAACCAATTCAACAATCAACCGCGCGAAAATAATTATCGCCAGACCGATGGTGGAATTAATTAGCATGCTTTTGGCGCGGCCAACTTGTTCATCCTTGCCATGGGCGTTAAACCAAAGAAAGCCAGCGTAAATAATGTTAACCATAAAAAGTATGCCCATTAAAGTTAGCATGCCATTAATATAATTGGCCCAAGTGGTTTCAAAGCTATTGACCGGCTTTCCGCCGTCAGTAACGGGATAGCCGGCGTTTTCTCCGGTTTTGGCAAAACCGCTCAGGATTTGATCAAACGTGCCGGCTTGGGCAGTTTGGGCGGACAATAAACCAAAAACCGTCAAAGTTATTACGGAAAAATAATAATTGATTTTTTGTAGCATAAATAATTATTGGCCAACAGATGCTTTTAAAGCGGCCAGCATCGTATAGACTAAAGCGTATGAAAGAAATATAACAATCATGCCGTTAATGCCATTGATGATAAAACCCTTGGCTTTGCCAATTTTTTCTTCATTGCCGCCGGCCGTCATCCAAAGATAACCGCCGACTAAGATAATGGTCATAAATACCATACCTAAGGCGGAAAACAGGTAGTTGATGGCTCGGCCTAGCATGGTGGCCAAATCAGTTTCCGACGTAGACAAGCCGGCTTTGTTGGCACTTTGTTTAATGCCAGTTTGAACCGCATCAATGCCGGTGCTGGCCGCTAAAACTGGAGTCAGTTGGATAAAAATTAAAAGCGATAAGACAAAAAATACCGCCGAGGTTGAAATAATTTTTTTGGAGATTTTTTTCATGCTATTGTTTTTAATTTTTTTAAGAGGAGACGCCAATCATTCAGGCCGCCTCCCCTTAAAAACGTATGTGAGTAAACTAATTCAGAGATTAAACAGCACCGGTAGCAGCCAACATTTGGGAGATAACAAAAGTGGCAATGGCGTAGGCGGTGAAAATAATGATTAAGCCGATAATGCCGGCCGTGATAACTTTTTTAGCTTCGCCGACTTTCTCCTCATTACCACCGGAGGTCATCCAGCGGAAACCACCCCAGAGAATAATAATAATGGCTAAAATTCCTAAAAAGCCCAACAAAACATTGACGATGTTCATTACGCCTTCGCGGATATCGTTGGTACCAAGACCAGTAAATGTGCCATATTCAATGCCCGTGTCTAAAGCTAAGACTGGCAGAGCGGTCATGGAAAAGACGACTGCTAAAGTTAGTAAAGTTGCGATTTTTTTCATTTTTTCACCTCCTTTCAAAACTATCATTTGATTTTTAATATTTTTTTGTTTGATAGTTGATTGACTGACTTAATTATAATAAATATTAAGCTTTGGGTCAATTTTTTGTTTGCTTTTTGCTATATGTTATCTCGCTAGTTAGCGTCTTCGCCATCGCCAGTAGTTGTATTGTCTTCACCTTCGCTGGCAGTTGGGACTTCTGTGGTACTGGCACCTGAACCGGGTGATTCAACAGCTTGCTGTTTTGACCAAACTTGACCAAAGATGGTAGCCGGCGTACTGCCAATTTGGCCTTGAGTGAGCGCGCTGATAGTGGTATTAACCACCAGCCAAGAGCCCAAAACAATTACTAAACCGACGGCGGCAGCGATAATGGCTTGTTTACCTTTATCAATTATTTCCGATTTGCCGGCGGCAGCAATCCATAAAACTCCGCCATAGACAAAAATTAAAAGCGCGGCGCTACCGGTTAAGGCTAAAATAATTTGGGTAAAATTAATTACGGTTTGATACATCGCATTTAAGCCGCAATTATTAACATCGGAACCGGTTTGATCGCCCGTGCAAGATTGGGGGATTAAGCAGCCACCCTCGATGCCAATACTCTTTAAAAATGGCGAACATTCCAGGGCTAGAGCGGGCGTAGCCGATAAAAATAAAAAGCCAAAAATAAACAGGCTCAAAACTAAAAACACTTTTGATTTATTCATATTAATAACTAATTATAAGCTAGTAAGTCTGCTGGATTTTTTGAATGCCTAATTCTATGGCTTCTTTTAAAGCTGTGTTTTGATTGACGGAGTCAATCATGGTTTTAAAAGACTGCTCCATGGCGGTGGCGTTTTTGCCCTGGTACCAGCTTTTGGCGGTTAAGAGTTGATCAGCAAAAACTTGGAGTTGGTCATTCTTTTTCTGCTCATCCACTAAGCTGCGCAAAGCCGTGGGGCGATTAGTCTTGGCCAAGTATTTTTTCGCTTCCGCGCTTTTGGCGATAAATTGCAAAAAGTCCCAAGCTTCATTAATATTTTTGCTTTTTTTGGAAACAGTGTTGATCCAGTAGTTGGCATAATTGGTGGTCGGTCGGCCCTCAATTTGCGGCATGGCCGCGATACCGTAGTTTAACTTGCCCCCGCGTTTTGATTCCAAATAGGCGATATCATCATTATAACCAAAAATTATGGCTACTCGACCCTGGGCAAAAGAATCCAAAGAGTTGGGGAAAGTGCCGTTCCAAGTATATACTTCGCGTTCGTTGTTGGCAAAATCCGTATAGAATCTTAAGGCTTCAAGGCCCGGATTATAGTCTTTTATGTCAATATTGGTGGGGATACTACCAAAAGTAACTTGGTTGCCATTAGTCATTTCCGCGCCGTTTTGCATCATTAGTAAAGATAAAATATCGGCCGCGTAATCAATGTTACTGGCTGTGCCTAAAGCCGTGCCGGATTGAATAAGATTGCCGTTTTTATCCTGGTAGGTTAAGGCTTTGACGTTTTGCTGCATGGCCAGCCAGGTGGTGGGGGGCAAAGGAATGCCGGCATTATTTAATAAATCACGATTATAGAACATGACTAAAGTATCCACCCAAGTGGGTAAGCCGTAAATTTTATTGTCGCGCACGACATCATTATAGACCACGTCCAAAAACGCATTTTTTAATTGCGCGGCAGTAATGCTGGGGTTTTCTCGGATCTCCGTGACGGTTTCTTCTTTGATATTGAGACTAGTTTTGATATATTGGTAGGCGATTTTGGTAGTGGCTGGCATCGGTTCGATTTTGGACAAGTATTTGGTCAGCCAGGTATTTTTGATGGTAAAGATATCCGGTCCACGATCTTCGGCCAAAGCGTCAAGCAACTCCGTTTCAAATTCCGCCCATCTGATTTGGCGATAAGCAATGCTGACATGCGGATGCAAGGCGCGATAATCGGCGATCATTTCATCAAAATTACCAGGTTCGTCGCTGACGCCCCACCAGGTCAATTCAACCGGCTGCAAAGCTTGCTCTTCGGCCGGAGTAATGAAGTTGCAGCGAAAACCCGTGGTAATCAAACAAAAAAATAACAACAATAAAACTAAAGTTTTTGTTTTGGTGTATTTCATAAATTCGTGAGAAAAGTTTTTGGCTTTTCTTTTTTATTTTAAAGTTTTCAAGAATTTTTTGAAATCGTCTTTGATTTCTTTGTCTTTCAGGCCAAATTCCACATTGGCTTTGAGCCAGCCGAGCTTATTGCCCATATCATAAACATCGCCGTCAATAATTTTGGCGTAGACCGGTCGCTTCTTCATTAAATTAGCAATCGCATCAACCAACCAAAGTTCATTATCTTTACCTAGTTTGGTATTTTCCAAAGCTTCAAAAATTTCCGGAGTAAAAATATAACCGCCCAAACCGCCCAAACGACTGGTGGTTTTGTCCGGACCGGGTTTTTCCACGACACTTTTAGCTTGAAAAATTCCTGGTTCGACTTCCACACCCTCAATCACGGCGTATTTTTTGGTTTCTTCGTCGGTAATTTGGCGAGCGGTGATAACCGGATCGCCGTATTTTTCAAAAACTTCCACCAATTGTCTGATGTGGGATTTTTTGCCGCAGTCCCAGATATCATCGCCCCAAACCACCGCAAACGGTTCATTGCCAATCGCGGCTTTAGCGTTTAAAACCGGAGTGCCATTGCCGTATGGGCCTTTCTGGCGGATATAAATAAAGTTGGCTAATTCCGCCACTTCCTTGATTTCTTGGTAATATTTGGTTTTGCCGGCTTTTAATAAATAATTTTCCAAGTATTCGTTGCGATCAAAATGATCCTCAATTGCGCGTTTGTTGGAGCCGGTGATTAAAACGATGTCAGTAATCCCGGCCTTAACCGCTTCTTCAACAATATATTGAATCGTTGGTTTGTCTAAAACCGGAAGCATTTCTTTGGGTTGAGCTTTGGTCGCTGGAAGGAAACGGGTGCCTAAACCGGCGACAGGGATAACAAGTTTGCGAATTTTCATAAGCAAGTAAATTTGCGAATAATATAATAATTTAACCAATTGCTTGCTATTATTATACTAAAAAATAGGGAAATTGTAAAAACCGATAAAGTGTGATAAATTTAACCTGTTCCTGGGCTTATTTGGGCCAGGAAGCGATCAAGCTAGAACGCGGAGAGGTGGCCGAGTGGTTTAAGGCGACGGTCTCGAACACCGTTTGGGCGCAAGTCCTCCAGGGTTCGAATCCCTGCCTCTCCGCCAAGTTTTACATTCAGCGAAATTGAAAGATGTTGCCTCGGCGCAAAGCGCCTCGGCATGGTATTTTCCGCTATTTTGAAGGCATTCTTGAAATCCAAAACCAAAGTGCGGTCGGCAATGTGGACGTTCGAACCAATCTTTTTAA
>JBAYMO010000007.1:0-44754 GCA_041663485.1 Candidatus Buchananbacteria bacterium
GGACTTTTCAGTTTCGACGGGCGTCAGGGTGATTTTACCAAAACTCAATGGCAAAATGTTGATTTTGGCGGCGGCTCAGGTTATGATGCCGACTTTGCAGGAGCTGATCTTTCCCAAGCGAGAATTGAAAGTTGTGATTTGTCGGGGGTCAACTTTTCTTTAACCAAAATTGACGGCATAAAAATTATTGATCCGGTTTCTTTAAAAAATCTTGTTATTGCGAAAAATCAAATTCCCGATTTAATTAAAGGAATTGAACTGATACGGCCAAAAGAATTTGAGAGTCAAGTAAAAGAATTAGGCGAGCAAGAAGCTTTAGAAAAATATTTTGAGATTGTAATTATTTAAAACCGTCTTTTTTCAATAAATTTTAAAATCGTGAAAGCCGCCACGCCAAGGCTGTCGATTGAGACATCAACCGGGCTGGCCACGCGACCTACAGTATAGCTTTGGTGCCATTCATCAAAACTAGCACCCACCACGGCCGAAATAAGACTAAAAGCCAGGCATTGAAAAAAATTTAAGCCTTGAGTTTTGTAAGCCTTAAATAGGAAAAAAGCTAAAACAAAAAATTCCGCCATATGGGCGGCTTTTCTTAAAATTAAATCCCAGAGGGGTTTAAATTCTGATTTCAAATTTGGCTGGGAAGAAAAATAATAAATTACGCCCAGCCAGGCAAAAACCAAAAACCAGCTTAAAATTATTTTATAATTTTTCATGGTTTCAAACTCTTATAAATCGCCTCTAGTTGATTACCAATAATTTGCCAATCATATTTAGCCCGAGCCTGAATCAAACCAGCTCGACCAAAATTCTCAGCTTCGGCCGGGTTGTTTAAAATATAATTAATTTTGTTAGCCAAATCATCGGCATTCTTTGGTTCAACCAACAAGCCATTAATATTATCAGTAACCACACTCCTGACTCCGGCTAAATTTGTCGCGATCACCGGCTTGCCGCAAGCCATAGCTTCCACTAAAACCAAACCAAAGGCTTCAGATTTATCAACTGATGGCAGAATACAAACATCGGCTAAATTATAGTGTTTAGGTAAATCCTGATCGCCGACTCGTCCGGTAAAAATTGTTTTTTTATGAATACGCAGCTGGTTGGCAATAGATGCGTAATATTCCTGCAAATCGCCGCCACCCACGATAATTAAACGCCAACCATAGCCAACTTGCCCTAAACGTGCCATGGCCTCTAACAAAAATTCTACACCCTTAAAATAATGGGCTTTATCCAAACCCCCAACAAATAAAACCACTTTCTCATTCTGGGCTAAATCATATTTCTTTAACAAATCAGAATCTTTCGGCATGGGAAAGAATTTTTTGGTATCAACACCATTAGGCACAGCCACAAATTTCTCTGGCTCTTTAGCTAACCACTTAGCAAGATCAGAATTTTGGCCGTAGTCAAACGAAGTAAGGATTACTTTATCCGCCATTTTAATCATACGACCCAAAAGCATGACCTTGTGTAAAGAAAAAATTGACTTCAGTAGTCCGCTGCCAACCACGTCCATGTGATAATGCAAAACAATCTTAGTTCCCTGTTTTTTCCAGCGCCGCCGTTTTTGCCAAACTACCTCCGCCCCGCCAAAAAAAGGATAATGCAAATGAATAATATCAAAACCTTTCAGCATTTTTTTCAACTTGGGGACATAAGCGGCATTGCCATACTTAAACCTTGGTTTAATTCTTATAATCTTTAAATCTTTTGTCTCCTTGGCAACTGGTTGATAAAGCGGGGTAAAAACCGTAACATCATGTCCCAACTTAACCAACTCTTTAGCATTAAAAGCCGCGACATTACCAATGCCGCCGCTATAAGGAGGAAAAGTTGAAGTTAAAATTGCGATTTTCATGGTTAGGAGATATAATTATTTTAGCTTAAAAAAACTATTTAATCAATTAAAATTATGAGAAAAATCAGTCTAATCTTATTTATCTCACTATTTCTCCTATTTGGCTGCACGCTCAGTTCAGTTAATCCAACCACCGGCCAAAATCCACCTTTAGCCGACCAAACGACAACCACCAAAGAACAAAATTTAGTTCAAGACAGTCAAACCGTTTTAATAAAAGACTTTACCTTTACGCCACAAACCTTAACCGTTAAAGCCGGCTCAACCGTCAAATGGATTAATAACGACACTGTCCCCCATATTATTTCCGGCAAAAATTTCAAATCAGAAACCCTAAATCAAGGTGACAGTTTCTCTTATACTTTCACCCAGGCCGGTGATTTCAGCTATCTTTGCGGCATTCACACCTACATGAAAGGTAAAATAATTGTTGAATAAATATTAATAATAAAAAATTATGACCAAACTCAATCAAATTTATAAATGCAGTGTTTGCGGCAACATGACCCAAGTCATTCATGCTAGCACCGGTACTTTGGTCTGCTGCGGCCAAGACATGATTTTGCAGGTTGAAAAAACTGAAGACGTGGGCAAAGAAAAGCATGTTCCGGTGGTAGAAAAAACCGCCGCCGGCGTAAAAGTTAAGATTGGTTCCATACCTCACCCGATGGAAGAAACGCATTATATCGAATGGATTCAAATCGTCGCCGGCGGGGTCACGCAAAGAAAATACTTAAAGCCCAATGATGCGCCCGAGGCGGAATTTTGCACTAGCGGTGAATTAACCTTAGTCAGAGAATATTGCAATGTCCACGGACTTTGGCGAGCCTAAAAAATAATTACTTTAAAGCTGGGGAATCGCCCCAGCTTTTTTATTCACAAATTTAAATTATTTTTTACCACCAAATAATTCTTTTGACAATTTGCCAATATAAATTAAAAATCGGATTGCCAATATATCTTAGAAGCGGATTGGAAATCTCCTGAAAATCAATACGGCCAATAAAGCGCTTAACAATTTCTTTGTCTTTGACTCGTCGCTTTTTCTGCACCGAAAATCGAGTCAGCATAACTTGCTTAAAAACTTTTGGCTGAAAAAAATAATTATAAACCCTTAGTTCTTCAAAGAACCAACCATTGATCATTGAATAAATTAGCATAGCCAAATCCATTATTAAAGCCGCCGGAGAAATTAAAAGTATGGTGGCGATTTTATAATTCTGGCATAAAATCAAATAACGATTTCTTTCCATAAAATAATACTTTTGAATGCTGCGAGAAAATTCATACTTATGATAAACCACCGACTCAGGCGCCAGCATAACCTTCCAATTGCCCAGCCAAAGTCTCCAGCCTAAATCCACATCTTCGTGATACATGTAAAAATCCTGATTCAATAAACCAACATCTCTTAAAGCGTTGACTCTTAATAATACTGCCGCTCCGGAAGGATAAGTAATTTCTCTAACCGTCAATTCACGATCTGGCGTTAAGTGCCCACCGGCATAAGCAAAACCCAAAAAATGAATTTGATTGCCAATGCTATTAATCTTGGTTTTATCCCAATGCAAAAGCAGTTTTGATTGCACCGCCCCGATTTGACCATCGGTTTCAGCCAAGTTAACGACTTGGGTCAAAAAATCAGACTCCACAGTCGTATCTTGATTAAGCATAAAAGCATAATCATAGCAACGATCAATCGCCAGTTGTAAGCCAACATTGTTGGTACCGGTAAAACCAAGATTTTTTTTATTAACAATTATTTCGACTTCGGGAAAATTTTTTCTGATGTACTCGACTGAATTATCCGAGGACACGTCATCAATGGCTAAAATTTTGTAATCGTCTTGGGGGTAATTAATTTTTAACAAACTTGAAAAACAATCGCCGAGAAATTCGGCGACGCCATTAAAAACCGGAACAATAATTAAAACCTTTTTAGCCATAGTTATTTTTCTTTTTCAGCTTCATCAATCGCTCTTTGCCTAATTACTTTGGTAATCTCTCGATCAATTTTTTCCAGCTTGACGATGATTTTAAAAACTATAAAAAATAAAGTAATAATAGAAATATAAACCAATAAATCCGCCCCCCGCTGGACGCCGATGTATTGCGCCACTAAATCGGTTTTTTTCGGGACTAAAGTAGCGGCGCCAACCAACAACCAAAATATTAACCACAACCAAAATTCACGATTAGTGATATCTTTTTTCTGATAGCGCAAAGCGGTACGCCAAACTACAAACAAAATAAAAGCAATAATCAAAATTTGAATTATCATTGGCTAATTCGACTAATGAGTAAATCTAATATAATTCTAAATGAATTGGAAAGCTTCTGACCCTTTTTTAAAGAATATTCCGTGTATTTCACCGTCACCGGCACTTCTTGATATTTAAAATTAAACCTTTTAATTTGCTCCAAAATTTCCGAGGCATGAGCCATGCCATCCTGACGAATGTCAAGGCCAAACGCAGCTTGGCGTGAAAAAGCCCGAAAACCATTGTGAATGTCAGTTAATTTCAAGCCGGTGTATAAATTGGTCACCCAGGTCGCCAAACGCAAAATCATTTCTTTTTTTCTTGGCACCGTGCCGCCCGGCTTTAAAAATCTCGATCCCAAAACGACTTGAACCTTGCCATCAACTATTGGCTTAATAACTGTTTTTATCTCTTCGGCCAAAAATTGTCCGTCACCATCAAAGGTAACAATAATTTCTGCTTTTTGATTTAAGGCATAGACTATACCGGTTTGCAGCGCCGCACCTTGACCGCGATTGAACGAATGGCTCAAGACGACCGCACCGGCCTCACTGGCCAGCTTGGCAGTCTGATCGGTTGAACCATCATCAACCACCAACACCTGATAGCCTTGATTCCTTACCTCGGCTGCTACCTGCTTAATTGTCTGTTCTTCATTATAAGCGGCAATGACTACGAAAACTTTCATAAAATTTATTCTTGGGTCGGATGCAGAATTGATTTATGAGCCCTAAAATAATCAATTGAGCTGTCTACGCCCTCTTCCAGTAAAATAATCGGAAACCACCCCAATTTTTCTTTGGCCAAAGTGATATCAGGTAAACCTAATGGCGTCATAAACAATAAAGGTTTTTCAAAAACAATCTTTGACTTCGATTCCGTGGCCTTAATAATTTTTTTGGCGATGTCAACAATTTTGTAATCCAAATCGCCACCTAAATTAATCGGCCCCGTCTCCCCGCTCTTCATCATCTTAATCAAACCATTAACTATGTCTTTAACGTGACAAAAAGATGAGGAGAAACTTTCATCGCCGTAAATTACCAAATCGTTGTCTTCCAGGGCGCTATAAACAAAATCCGGAATCATTTGCCCCGAATGCAACTTCATTCTCGGGCCATAAGTCCTGAATAGGCGGACAATCTTAGCATCCAAATTATGCATATCGCGATAAGTACTGGTCAAGGTTTCAGAAAATCTTTTGCCTTCATCGTAACAAGCTCGAGGACCAATTGGATCCACAAAACCGAAATAATCTTCTTTGAAAAATGGATCATTGGGATTTCTCGAACCGTAGATTACTGAAGAAGAGGTGAGCAAAAATTTTGATTTATATTTAACGGCCAATTCCAAAATATTTCTGGTGCCAACCGAATTAGTCAACACAGTATCAACTCTGGTTTCCTCAAAATCTTTGGGTGAAGTGGGACAAGCTAAATGATAAATTTCTTGAACGCCCTGAAATTCAATGCGAAATTTCTCCAATTCTGGCAATTCTTCCAAATTAATCAATTCATTAATATCGTGACGAATAAAAACAAAGTTAGGATTTTGCAGTAGATGATCAATATTTTCCTCCTCACCAGAAATAAAATTATCAATACAAATTACCTTGCTGGTTTTAACCAGTTCGTCGCAAAGATGAGAACCGATAAAACCCGCGCCGCCGGTTACGAGAATATTCTTCTTTTCGAAGATGGCTTTTGTGGTCATAAATATTTTGCTTCAATTAGCGAATAAATCTATAAATAGTATAACTAAATAATTCGGAGAATTCAAGACTGAATTGGTGATTCAACGGGGTTATGAACTTTAAATGTCCAGAGACGATTAATCGTAAAATTCCAAAATAAAACGATACCAGTAGCAAAAATCCAAGAAATCTTATAGTCAACTCCGCCCCAGTCGGTAAATATATAAACGAATATCGTGTTAATTACTACTCCAAAAACAATGACAATGATAAATTTCCCCCCCTGCCCAATGGCTCTTTTGCCTAATTCCGGATTGCGAAAGGTCCAAAATTTATTAGCAAAAAAATTAAAGATTGATGATAACACGCCACCACAAATATTAGAGTAAACATACCAGATGCCCACAAACTCCACCAAAGAATATAAAACTCCAAAATTAATTGCAGCGGCCGTGGTGCCAACCAAACAAAATTTAATGAATTGTTTTAAGAATGGATATCGGGATAAATATGTCCGGATTAAATTAACCATATCATTTAATAGCGAATCGCCGCCGGCCTAACGCCACCGCGATAATTACTGTCGAAAGTGTTTAATTTTAAAACTAACTGACCGGTTGCGTCTAAAGCTTTTATGGTCGCGTCGGCACCTGTACCATTGCCAACTAATATTTCTTCTTTATTATCACCATTAATATCTCCGGCCGAAACATTAATCCCAGCTAAAAAGCTAGGCTCGTTGACGAAAAAGCTGTTTAGTAATTCACCTCGGTAATTAAATAATCTGACTAAGGGCTGATTGCCTTTACCCAAACTGGCAATAATTTCCGGTTGACCATCACCATATACGCTACCACAAGCAACATTAACCCCGAACTTTGAATACTGGTTAAAGGCATAAAATTGACTGATTACCTTGCCCTGATCAGTAAAAACTTTAACTAACGGCGTCCCGCCCGCGCCCAAGCCAGTAATGATTTCTGACCGGCCATCGCGATCAACATCACCCGTGGCCACTTTAACCCCGTATGCTGAACTATTATCATAAGCCAAGAAGCTGCTCAAAAGCTTTCCGGTTGAATTAAAAATTTTAACTTCCGGCTTACCTCCTTTGCCCGGACCGGTAATAATTTCTTCTTTACCATCACCGTTGACATCACCGACAGCCACATTGACGCCATTGTAAACCCACTTGTCATAAGCAAAAAACTGGGCTAGAGGTTGGCCGTCGATATTCAACACTCTAATGTGAGGTCCGCCGCCGAAACCGGGCGAAGTAATAATTTCTTCCTTCCCGTCGCCGTTGACATCCCCAGAAACAGCAAAAATTTCACCTTTAAAATTGGGGCTATACGCAAAAAATGATTTAAAAACCGTACCGTCTGATTTGATGATTTTAATTTGCGGAAAAGATCTATTACCCAAAGCCGCCACCAAATAATCCTGCTGAGAATACAGAATTTGTTTTGGCACCGGCTTAGTTAAAATCGCATCAATCGTCTTGCCCGCGTCCAATAAACCCGAACCAAGCTTGCCTCTAAAGGTGGGATTATATGAGTAGATATCCTTGGTGTTGCTTAATAAATAGTCTGTCACTTCTGCCGCCGACAAATTAGGCCTCAGTGATTTAATCGTAGCCGCCGTGGCACTAACCAAAGGCACTGCTAGTGAAGTCCCGGACCAACCCCCGCCATATAAACGATTAAACTCGATATTGCCTGACTGAAAATACATGGTCGAATACATGTCTTCACCCGGTGCAACCAAATCCACGCAATCACCATAATTGGAAAAATCCGACTTCACCAAGTTCTTCCCTACTGACGCTACACCGATAACCAAATTTTCTCCGCTGGCACCATTGTAGCAAACCGGGTAAGATTTACTGATCGTCATATCAATTCCATTGATTTTCGGATCAGTATTGCCGGCCGCAGCCACTAAAATCACTCCCCGGCTATTGGCTGACTTAATGGCATCGGCCAAAGCTTGACTATAACCGGTACCGATAAAACTCATATTAATTACGTCGGCGCCATTGTTAACCGCGTACTCAATCGCTTGAATTACGGAATAAACATCGCCTTCACCCTGACTATCTAAAACCCTCAAAGGCATAATTTCTGCTGACCAGCTCATACCAGTAATACCGAGATTATTATTATTTTCAGCCGCGGCAATGCCGGCCACTAAAGTTCCGTGATTTACGGCATCAACCGCATAAGAACCAGTCGTTAAAGGATTAACATTGGAATTATTGTCTACGAAATTCCAGCCGTTAACATCATCCACAAATCCATTGCCGTCATTATCAATTTTGTCAGCAGAAACTTCGTCTTTATTTTTCCAAATTTTATTTTTCAAATCAGGATGATCCAAATATACGCCTGAATCGAGCACGGCAATGATTGGCCGGCGGGTCAAACCTAATTGTTCACGAGCCAGTAAATCACTTGACCAGGCATCTCGGCTTTTGACCTGAAAAGTATACCATTGCTGATAGTAATCAATATCATTGGGAAAATCTGATTTCTGAAATTTATAATTAAGCTCCAGATAATCCAATTCCTTTAAACCCTGATATTTTTTAATTAAAGCTGACAAATCATTGCCCAACTCAGTTTTAATTAAATAGGTTTTAGGATTATTCTTAAACTTTATCAAAATCTCGCCGGCCATGAAATTATTAGTCTTTGGCGATTTCGCCGAAACTGCCGAGATACCAAAAACCAATAAAAAAAACATTAAACAAAAAAACCATTTAAAATTTAATTTGATAAAAAATTTCATTGATAATTTCTGCTAATTTTGTTTAAGCTCGCCTTGCCTTAACTTTTCTAAGAATGCTTCAGCCTGGTTTTTGGCTTCAGGAAAAAGCTTTATGATCTCAGCTACTACGGCCTCAGAATTTTTATTATCTCCTACCCGAGCATAATAATCCGCCACTTGACCATAGTTTTGAATGGTGGGATCCAATCTAACGATATTTTTCAAAGCCAATATTACTTGTTCGGTATTTTTCACCCGATCGTAATAAACAGCCAAACGATGATAATCATCGGTGCTCGGCTCCCAATTCAAACTCTTCATTGTTTCGAACTCCTGACTGGCTTCGGTAAAACGCCCACTAATAATATAAATCATTTCCAAGTTCCAATGAGCATCAATCACATCGGGTGATAAGGCCACACCTTGTTTATAATAATTAATTGCTCGATCAACTTGGTTCAATAAAGTATAAGACTTGCCTAGTTCAAAATAAACCTGGGGCCGAGTCGGGCTAAGTTCTAATGTCTTTTCCAAATGGCTAATGGCCTTTTGAGGCGCATCGCTAACGTATTGTGCCAATGAATTATAAATCATGGCTAGCATCAGCCGATAACGGGCATTAAGCGGCTCCTGAGCGATGCTTTTTTCCAATTCATCAACGGCGAGCTGAGCCACCTCTTGTTTTTGACTCAAAGACGCGTTGGCATCTTGCGCGACGCTGATGGCGTAAGTACCAAGTTGCTGCCTAGCTTCAAATTGACCAATCGGCGAAGCATAAATTGATTCTTTAAAGTAATCAATCTTTTCCTGACTGAAAGTCCCCGAGGTCGTAGGCAGAACTAAGGCTTGAATTAAGTCTCGATTGGCCACATAGGTTTTAAAATTGAAGGTCAAGCAAAATATCAATACTAGCAAAATACCGGCTGCTGAAATATAAAGCCATTCCGACGGAACAATCTTACTTGGCAACTCCCTATTATCAGATTCTTCTTCGCCACCAGCTGATTCAGCTTGAGCCACAAAAGCGATATAACCCAATAAGAAAAATAAAACCACTTCGGTATTTAAATTATCAAAAACCAACAAATTCTGAACAAAATAAGCCACAATTAGAGAAATAAAAATCCAGCTCGTCGTGATTCGGTGTGACTTTTTATACTCCTTTAGTAAACTAAAAATAGCCAGCCCCAAAATTAGCATGAATGCCGCTAGGCCAATCACGCCACTGGTAACGGAAATGTCAAAAATAATATTATGAGCGCGATCAAACCAAATCTGGGAACCGCTGTCTCGATAGATAACAGTTGGGAAGTATTTATTGAATACATAAAAATAATTTTCCGGGCCATAACCAATTAAAAATGATTTTGGCGACTCGGTTAGACCTTGCCAACTGGCTTGCCAAGTCACTACGCGAGACTGGGTCGTAATATCACTCATCGAAATTCCGGCTAAACGATTTAAGGTCGGATTATTTCTCACGAAATCCAAGTTCTTTGAGCTGACTAACAGGATAGGTAAAATCACTAAGGCAGCCAGTACTCCTGCCCCCATCAATTTATATTTCTTTTCCATCTTGGAAAATATTGTCAAAAGAGCGATAAACAACAAACCGGCAGCTAGTCCGACAATCGCCCCGCGCGTCTGAGTTTCCCAAAAAATAAAAAATTCAAAAACCAAAACTGAACCCAACAGGGCGCGAATAACATATTTATTATCTTTCATAAACCACGCCAAAATAATCAATGCCTGCAGCAGCAGATAAACAATAAAAAATTTCGGATACTTCAGCGATTCAGTCAGCAATGGCGATTTGATAAAATTCAGCATGCCCCAGTCAGAGGCGCTAAAAACATTATTTAAAATATTCGATACTATAAGCAAAGCGTCGAAGAACCAAAAACAGATGGCAAAAAACTTAAGTTTGAATTTTTCCGGATTACCAATAAAAAATGCCAAAAAGAATAAATGAAACATTAAATATACAGCCAAGTAAATCGCGTTACCTATGGTAGCCGCCAAACGTAAGCCCCCCGAGGATTTAAGTAAAAACGGCAAGTCTAAATACTGAGCTAACCCAATGAAACTCATTAGGATGCTGATAAAAATGGTAAATGAGAATAAGCGGTACCAATCATCCTTAGTTCTTATGGCGCCAACCAAAACAACAAATAGCATGAGCAAATGGAAATTATGGAATAGCCCGGCCATTCTTTCATAGTTACCCCAAAGACTATTTAAAATATTGATGCCAAAAAGAGTTGAGACGACAGTGATAGAAAAATAACCAATTACTGCCCAAACGATTGAACTAAACCTGGGACGATAATTTTTATCAATCAGGGCTAAGAGGACATAAGCCGCAAAGATTATTTCTACGGCCACGCGAAACAATAAATTTTTTGGCACAATAAATGGGAAAAAGAAACCGCTATTCATGGCAATTGGCGCGAACAGAGCCGTGCAAATACCAAAATTTATTAGCCAAAAGAGAATCTTGGTCCAGTTAAATTTATTGTTCATATAAAAAAATTAGTATTTAGAACCTATATATTTTACCACAAAATTGTTAGTCGAAGCAAGGTAAGATAATTTAGCGCCACCCATCAATCAGCCTCATGGCGATGTTCAAAGCGAAATAATCCACGTTGACAAAACCCTTAAAATATTATAGAATACTAATATTCTTATGGCTAAAAATTTTGGTTTAAATAAAAAGAAGTACATTCTAATTTTTGGGGATCTGATTATCCTTTATTTTTGTTTATGGCTGACTTTAGCCATACGCTATTTTGATTTTGGTTTTACTACCTGGATAAATCATCTTTGGCCTTTCAGCCTGGTATTCTTTATTTGGATACTGATTTTTTATATTGACGACTTATATGATTTAAATTACGGTCGACAGCATATTAGTTTGATTAATCGTCTAGTGCGTGGTACAGTCATCAGCGGCATAATGGCAGTTTTATTGTTTTACTTCGCCGGTGATCGATTATTTACCATTAAACCCCAAAGGGTCTTATTGATTGATTTAGTCATAACCGCCGTTATGCTTTATCTGTGGCGTCTATTCTTCAGCTACCTAATCCGAAACAGACAAACGGTAGAGAATATCCTAATGGTTGGCAACAACCCGGCTGCCCAAGAGATTGTCAAAACCATTGCCAATAATCCCGCCCTGGGCTTTAGAATTAAAGTCATAATTTCTTTAGATAAAAATCAGTCCCCGATTGAAGACTATAAGAATATTTAAGGCACTCAAAATTTAAATCAAATTTGCCAGGAAAATAAGATCAGAACTTTAATCACGGCCGTCAATCCCAGAGAGTACCCGGAGTTGCTCAAAAATTTATTTTCTTGCCTGCCCCTACAAATTAATTTTTATGATATCGCAACTTTTTCCGAAAAAATTTCCGGGAAAATTCCGGTTAACACTTTAGAACAAATGTGGTTTCTGGAAAATTTGACCAAGATTAGAAGCCCTTTTTATCAAAATTCAAAAAGAATCTTTGATCTCACGCTTTCAATACTAATTTTAATTGTCGCTCTTCCCCTTTTGCCCGTAATTATTCTAGCCATTAAGCTATCCAGTCGCGGTCCGATTTTTTTCCAACAAAAGAGAGTGGGTAAAAATTCCAAAATTTTTACGATAATAAAATTCCGAAGCATGTTTATTGATGCTGAAAATCAGGGGGCGCAATGGGCCACTAAGAATGACCCCAGGGTGACTAAAATCGGCCGAATAATGCGCAAGACCAGAATTGATGAGATTCCACAACTTCTTAATGTAATCAAAGGCGAAATGAGTCTGATTGGACCACGGCCGGAACGACCGGAGTTTGTCGAACAGCTGCACCAAGAAATTCCTTTCTATAAGGAGCGTCTGTTGGTCAAGCCAGGTTTAACCGGCTGGGCTCAGGTTGAAGGCCCCAATTACGGCGGTTCCAAAAATGAGAGTTTGGAAAAACTCCAATATGATTTATTTTATATAAAAAATCAGTCTTTTGGTCTGGATCTAAGTATTACGCTTAAAACTATTAAAACGATTTTAACAAGAAAGGGACAATAAAATGAAAAAAATTCTTATTACCGGCGGAGCCGGATTTATTGGCATTAATGCCGCCGAACATTTTATCAATAAAGGTTTCTTCGTCAAAATTTTTGACAATTTTTCCAGGGACTTGGTTGAGGAAAATATTAAATGGTTAAAGTCAAATTATGAGGGGAAATTCGAAGTTATAAAAGCTGACGTAACAACTGACATTGATACATTGCAAAAAACGGTAAATGAATCCGATTTAGTCATACATCTTGCTGCCCAGGTCGCTGTCACCACCTCAATTCAAGACCCCAAGAGCGATCTAAATACCAATGCTATTGGCACCTTCAATGTTTTAGAAGCAATACGCAAATCACCCAATCAACCATCCCTTTTATATTCCTCAACAAATAAAGTATATGGCGCCCTAGAAAGTCTTGAAGTCAACGAAGAAGAAAAAAGATACGAATTCCAGAATAAACAAGGAGTTAGCGAAGAACAGAATTTGGATTTTCATTCACCTTATGGCTGTAGTAAAGGAGCAGCCGATCAATACGTTAGAGATTATCATCGAATTTACGGCTTAAAAACGGTAGTCTTTAGGCAGTCGTGTATTTATGGACCGCATCAATTTGGCATTGAGGATCAAGGTTGGGTTGCCTGGTTTATAATTGCCTGTTTATTAAACAAAGATATCACTATTTACGGCAATGGCAAACAAGTACGCGATATTCTTTTCGTTAAAGATTTGGTCAATGCCTATGATTTAGCTTTAGAAAGCATTGAAAAAACTCAAGGGAAAATATTTAACATCGGCGGCGGCTATGTTAACTCACTGTCATTACTTGAATTTATCAAAAACCTTGAAAAGTTAATGGGTAAAAAAATTAATTTTTCTTTCTCCGATTGGCGACCAGGCGATCAACCAATATTTATTAGCGACAATTCCTATGCTGATAAAGTTTTTGGCTGGCAGCCAAAAATTAGCAAAGATGCGGGGATAAATGAAATCTATGAATGGCTAAAAGACAATATTGATTTAATAAAAAAATAAGCTAAATAAAAAAGATGTCCCGGCGACTTCTTTTTTATTTAGCTAGGAATTATAAAAGTCTAGCCACTGATTCTTAGTTATTTCTGACTTAAATTTTTTCAAAGTCTCCTGGCCGCCATCAACTAATTTCTTTTTTAATTCATCATTATTAGTTAGACTAACAATCGCCTCACCCAATCGTCTAAAATCTTCTTTGGGAAACAAAAGACCATTTTGATGATCAACAACCGTTTCGTTAATCGCCTCAACATCAGAAGCAATCAAAGGTTTTTTAACATCAAAAGCTTCCGTAACCACCAAACCAAAACCTTCATATCGAGAGGGAACAATAATAATTTGCGAGTAATCGTATATTTGTTTTAACAAGCCCCGATCAGCGATCTTACCCAAAAAAATCACCCTTTTTGAGATGCCTAACTCGCCAACTAAATCGGAAAAAATTTTCGGCTCTTCAAAGTAGCTTGGTGATATAAAAATAAAATAATCAATTGCGTCTTCGGCGACAAAATTTATTGCCCTCAAAAGAACGTCCCATCCTTTGCGATACTTAATTTGCCCCACAAAAACCGCGTACTTTTTATCTTTAAAACCATTAAACTTTTCCATAATATTTTTATGATGATTCTCAAACTGGCTATTGATATCCTGAGCCGAATAATTCCAGCTAAAATCATCTATAACTTGCGGTAAATAAATTGCATTATTAAAGCCTAAGGTCTGAGCAATAGGCAAATTATGTTTTGAGACAAAAATTATTTTGTCAGCATGAGTCATGGGCCAATGAAAAAAATAATTTTTAATAATTTCGCCGGTGCCACCAAACCTAATTACCGATTTCAAATCTTTGACTACTCCGGGTTGCTTTAATTTAGCCGGTAAAGGATTGTCACGGTCATCAACTAAAAAATGGTCGTGGAGCAAACCATATTCGGTAAAAAATAGCTTTGCCCCAACAATCTTAGCAAAAATCGCTGCCACCACGCCTGGACGGTTGTTCCTTAGATTATGGAAATGTACAACGCTAGGATGAAATTTATAAAAAATGTCTAACAAGTAAACAATCGAAAACAAAAAATTTTTATAACGGTAAACCCTAATTCCATCCAAAAACTCAGTAACATTTAAATGGCTGTCAGATTTTACCAAAGCAATCACCTGCCAACCATTTTTTGCCAACAGTCTAGCGGAAACATACTCAATGAAGTTTTTCATTCTGTCATTAAAACCATAGGGAGCGACGATCAAAATTGTTTTTCCAGAAATTAAGGCCATATTTTATTAATTTTTAACCAACAATAAATTATAACTAGTATAACCAACCCTGTGATTCAAAATACCATCAATGTCAGTTCTTTGGGTTTCACCCGAATCCGAAATAATATAAATTTCAAATCCATTAACTTGAACGTTATCCAAAAAATCCTTAGGCGATATATTGCTATCTTTAATCGCATCGGGATTAAATTCAGTGATTATAGAAAATTTATTTTTTGACATAAATAAATCTCTCATACCGGCAAACGCCAAAGATTCACCACCTTCAATATCAATTTTAATAGCATCAATACTTTTTATATTTTGATCAATCACGAATTGATCAATAGTAATAGCTGGCACAGAAATTTTAGTAGAAGCGCTGGAAAAGACCACACTGTGACAACCGGTTCGATTAGATACTAAATAGAAGTCGACCGTACCGACATGATCAGTTACCGCCTGGTTAAAAAGCTTGACCTGAGGAAAACGTGAAACATTTTTCTTTAGAATATTAAAATTATCTTCACTGGCTTCGAAGGCATAGACGTGTCCTTTTCGACCAACTAGTTTGGCAAATAGCTTGGTATAATAGCCTATATGAGCACCAATATCGATTACAGTCATGCCTGGTTTGATAATATTTTTGAAAACTTTGACGGTGTCGGCTTCATATCGCTTCAACAACATTTCAAGCTTCCAGTCCCAGGCGTATTTAACAGGAAAATTAAACCTCTGCATTTTGGCGTAAAAATCAATCAAGGCAACTAAAATTGCCTTATTCAAACCGGCGAAACGCTGAGATTTAAATAATTTTTTATAAATTTTTTTCATTCTAGGAAAAATTTCGACTGTCTGGGCCATAAAAGTATAAACAAAAATTTAATTAATAATATTTAATAGTGAAATTAACATTGATAAAATAGCTAAAAGTGGTATAATTCAAATTATAATTAAAGTAATTAATTGTATGTTAAACAAATATAAACCGATTGGTGCTCTAATTACAGTTTACTTTTTGGCTTACTTTCTTCTCCTGCTCAATCGAGGGGTTTACTGGGACGGATGGCTTTGGTTTTCTTTATTAAATACCGGAAAATTTTCCATTCTTTGGTCCATGATCGTAGAACAGCTTAAAATTCCAGCCACTTACTATATCTTTCAATTTTTATTTTTTTCGGGTCAGATTGTATTAACCGCTAAAATCATAATTTTTCTCAGCTGGCTCGTGGCTGGAATCTCTCTTTTTAATATTTTAAAAATTAAATTTACTGTACGTGAAGAAGATGCATTCTTTATTTCAACCATTTTCTTTTTAATCCCGAATTTTTTAGTGAGACTAGAACTAACGATAACTGTTTACTCGGTTTGCACCGCATTATTCTTTTTGGCAGCTTGGCTTTATTTTATCGGAGAAAAAAAATCAAAAAAATATAAAATTGCACTATACTCAACTTCATATCTACTATTTCTTGCCTCATTTTTCATGAATTCATTTTTAGTCTTTTATGGCGGCTTTCTTTTAATACTATTGGTTAGTTACCTTAAACTTCAAAGCAACCGCCGGATCATTAGATCAATATTTCTATGGTTTAGACGATATTGTGTAATGATTTTGGCACCAATCATTTTCTGGCTAATCAAATCATCCTTCGGCAAACCTAGCGGTGTTTACGCCAACACTTACAGTTTCACACCATTCCAACAATCACCGTGGCACTTTCTACTTTATTCTATTGATTGTTTCTGGAATAACATTGTCTACGGTTTATTCTGGCCCTTAGTATACTCCTTTAATGTTTTGGAAAGAAAAATCTTTTTCGTAATTTTTGCCATCATTTTTTCCATAATCTATATAATTATCAGAAAAACATTCGTCCCCTCACCTAACCAGCCAGAATCCGATGGTACAAAATCTAATCTTTATCTATTTATTTCAGGCTTAGTCTTTTTCATCATCGGACTGATCCCCTACTTTGCCGTTAATAAAATGCCACACCCCTATGGTTACGGCTTTGGCATGCGCCATGCTCTTCTTTTACCATTGGGTTCAAGCCTATTAATATTCTCTTTGATTAATATCTTCTTTAAAGAAAAGTTTAAACTAACCTTGAAAGTGTTAATGGTTTCTTTGTTAATCACCGCCAATATTTTTTTCTACTTTACGGCCGACATGGATTGGTATAAACAGCTAGCTATAATAAATAAACTCGGAGCTAACCCAGAACTTACCAACAACGCTTCAATTATTATTTTTAATGATCAGCTTAAGGATTTCAACTGGAATAACCGGGGCATTAGCACCCTGGAATACATCGCTTACTTGTATCAGGCTACTCACAAAACTGACAAGTTTGGCATTGAATACGACTACGTACTATATAAACCGGCCTGGAAAGAAATATTGCTTACCTATCTTGAACACAAAGATTATTATTTCTTGAACGATTATCGGGACTATCCAACAATGCGCCAGCTTGATATTTACACTGACAGTCAGTACAAAACTCCAACAGCAGCCAATTGGCTAAAAATTAAATACTTTGAAATATTTGCCAATACGGAGAACTTCCATAAAAAGATTGACGAAGTGTTCCAACTTAAAATAACTCCGAAGACCTTTGAACCTATATAATGCTTTCGACGCCTTTTTCATTAATATTGTCATCGGATGAAATTGATCTGATCTCATCGGCTTGAAAAAAGTTCGGATAATCTTTTAACTCTCGGCCTAAATCATTAGCTTTGAGGCCGGCATAAATAGAGAATTGAGGAATAATAATATACATTTTGTCGTTCTCAAAAACGTGTTCATAATTAATTTCCTCATCAAAAAGCAACTCATGAATTTTTTCTCCGGCGCGACTGCCGACGACTTTGATATTAATTTTTTGTTTTGGAAAATACTTGTCAATAAAGATTTTAGCCAAATTATCAAGTTTAATGGCCGGCATTTTTAATATAAATATTTCCCCGCCTCGAGACAAAGTCGTCGCTTGCATAATTAATTGCATAGCCTGAGATTTTGACATAAAGAATCTTGTCATTTCTCCTTTGGTTACTCTAATCTCATGATCCATTTCCGCCTGCTTTTTCCATAAAGGCAAAACCGAACCATTAGACCAAGCAATATTACCAAAACGCACGCAACATAAATTGGTTTCTGACTTGCCCTTATAATAATTAGCATTAACAATTAGCTTCTCCATCATTAACTTGGAAGTACCCATAATATTAGCCGGGTCAACCGCCTTGTCGGTAGAAATAGCAATGACTTTTTTAACTTTGTTTTTCAAAGCGGCATCAATAACATTTTGGGAGCCATAAATATTAGTCTTTACCGCTTCAAACGGATTATACTCACAGAATGGAACATGTTTCATGGCGGCGGCATGAAACACAATATCAACGCCCTGAAAGGCTAAATCCAAACGTTCACGATCACGAATATCACCGATTAAAAACCTCACATTACTGGGGTAATTCAGCTCTTCCTGAAGATAATATTGCTTATTCTCATCACGCGAAAGAATGCGAACCTGCAAAGGGTCGTATTTTAATATTTCCTTTACCAGTTCCGAGCCAATCGTGCCGGTACCACCAGTTACTAAAATGGTTTTATCCTTAAATTCATTTTTCATAATTATTTAAAATTTCAATTAAATTATTAACAATATATTTAATATCAGCTTTTTTTAAACCCAAATAAAACGGCAAGGCCAAGGAATGATTGCTCATATCTTCGGATATGACAAAATCATATTCTTTATAGTGAAACATTTTTTTATAAAAATCAAATAGATGAATTGACGGCAAATAGGGTTTTGAGGCAATACCCCTGGCTGCTAAATCCTTAATGACCCTATCCCGGCTGATTGCCTTGTCTCTAATTTTCAATACATAAACAAACCAAGTATGGCTATTATATTTTTTCGTTTCAGGGATCTGCACTAACAATTGATGCGCGCTTAAAATTCTATTGTACAATTCAGCCACCGCTTTTCTGGATTTAATCATTTTATCAATTCTGGAAATCTGACTTAAACCTAAAGCCGCGCTCATCTCGTCTAAACGATAATTATAGCCCAAAACTTTGTGATCAAGCCACTGCATATTTTCCGTGCGACCTTGATTTCTTAGACAACAACACAACTCATAAACTTCTTTACTATTGGTAGTAATCATGCCGCCTTCGCCGGTAGTCATTTGTTTATTCGGATAAAAGGCGAAAACCGCTGATTCACCAAACGTGCCAACTTTTTTACCCCGATAAGTAGCATTAATAGACTCACAGGCATCTTCGATAATCTTTAATTTATATTTTTTAGCAATTTTTATAATGGGATCCATATCAGCTGATTGGCCAAAAATATGAACAACTAAAATCGCCTTGGTTTTTTTGGTAATCTTAGCTTCAATTTTAGCCGGATCAATATTATATGAAACTGGATCAATATCAACAAAAACCGGTTTAGCCTTGACGTACAAAATACAATTAGCCGAGGCAATAAAAGAAAAAGGCGAAGTGATTACTTCATCTCCCTCTTTAATGCCGGCCGCGATCATGGCCAGATGCAGACCGGCTGTGCCACTACTGACAGCGCAAGCATACTTGGTACCGATTGTCTTGGCAAATTTTTTCTCAAACTCCTGATAAACAGGCCCAAGACTTAATTTGCCGGACGACAAAACCGCCATAACTCTTTTTTTATCTTGGCTTGAAATACTAGGTTTGGCTAATGGATATTTTTTCATGAGTTTAATTAACTTTTAAATTGTAACGATATTGGGGAAAAAAATCAATCTTTCGATCCACGCCAGACTCGGTCAACAAAAAATCATACTTAGATTGATCATGAATCTTTTTCCCAACAAAATACGGAACCGAATACTTAGAAAATCCCGATTTGAATAAAAATAAACTATCATCGGTTTTCATCCCACCACCCAAGTTTAAATATTTTTTGTTGTTTTTTTTAGCGTAAGCTATTGCCTCCCATAAAAGTAAATGATTGGCAAAAACATGAAAAAATTTATAGTCCGAACCGGAAAGAAAATAATAAATGTTTTCATTATTAATAACAAAAAAAGAAGCTGCGATTACTTTACCATTAAGCTTGGCAACAAGAAGAAGCAGTTGATGACCGAATTCCGCAAGTAGATTTTTAAAGAATGATTCCGGGAAAAAATAAAAATCACTGGCTGAATTACGTGACATGGTTTGCTGATACAAATTAATAAAATCATCCAGATAGCAAAAATTTTGGTCTATTTCAATTTCTACGCCGAAATCTTTAGCTCGGCGGATAGAATAACGATGACGCTTATCAATGCTCTTCGAAATTTCTGCTTCAGTTTGATTAAGGTCAACAAAGATATTATCGTTTACTTTAATCAGATCATAATAATCTTGAAAAAAATCTTGATTTTTGTCAAAAGGATGAAAACGAATAAACTCAGAAACAATTGAATTTTTGCGACAATAATTTGTGAATTCATTTTTATACTCTGCTATAAATTTTTGATCACTTCTGGCCTTTGGTGATAAATAAATTCCGCCGTATCCATATGGGCTAACAATATCAAAGCCAATATCATTAATTTGGTTAACAAATGGTAATAATCCGATCGGACGCTTAATAAAGCTATACCGGATAAATTTATCAGCGTCTCCAAAATTAAAAGTACCCACATCTTCACCTGGTTTTACAAAAAATTTAGCCCACTGTTCGGTATAAAATATGTCCATTATCTTTTTTTACAAATTAAAATAAATTCATCAATGGTTCTTTGCCGGTCAAATTCCGTATACATGAGCCGATCTAAAGATAAAACTTGAAAATATTGGCCATATAATTTTTTGACGGCACTGGCCGTAAAATATTGGGCTGTACCTCGATTTTTAAATGGTGTAGTCTGATTAGAAAAAACTGCGGAATAAAATAGACCGTCATGCTTAAGAATTTTATGAACTAGAAATAAAATTTGTTTAATGTGATCAATTGAGTTCGCATAAATAGAAAAATTGTCGCAAACCAAATCAAAATAATTATCATCGCACACTTCTCCCAAATTAAGAAAATCAGAAACAAAAAATTTTGCTTGTCGCGACTTAACATTTTTTTTGGCATTTTTAATGGCTTCGGCGGCTCCATCTAAGGCATGGACTCTGAAACCTTCATTAACCATCAGTTTAGTATTTGCTCCCCCGCCACACCCCAAGTCAAGAATCCTATTCTTATTTTCAAAATCTTTGGTGTTATTTTTATAACGGCATAAAAATCTAACTAAACTTTCAGAAGGATATTTACCCCAACCATTCTTATGAAGACGATTCCAGACAGGGTCGATTGAACTTATTTTTTTTGGCATAATTTTACAAGTTTTCCATCTTAAAATAATTTAATTTAAAATTTTCGACTGAAAAAAATCAACAAACTGCGTAGTAAATCGACCTCGGCCGTAAATATATTTAAGATTAAAGCTTCCCTTTTTTTCTAAATTTTTTTTAATTAGTCGAATAATATTTGTTCGATTGTAATCACTAGATATAACATTAGTATCACCATCACGATTTTTTTGTCTGTCGCCGATGTTAATAAATGGTAAATTAAACAGGGTGGTCTCGATTAAACCACTGCTTGAATTACCAACTATCAGACTTACAACATTTAGCAGTCCAAGAAAATCGTCGCGGGGAACCGACTTATAAACTGAAAAATTTTTTAATTTTTTGTATCGATTTATTTCCTTAATGAATTGATCCGAACCGGCATCATTATTTGGATAGATAATAATAGTTTTAACGCCCACCTCCCTTATCGCCTGCAAAACCGGGCGTATTTGATCAATCGGCTTCAAGCGTGATTTAAGATCGGGATGTTGCAGATAAAGAATAACTTTTTCTCCTGGTTTAATCCTGAATTTTTCAAGAATCAAACTTGGGCTGGAAAAATTATGATTGGCTATGTCATCGAGCCCAGGTTCGCCAAACATATAAATTTTATTCCGGTTGATGCCAGATTGATTCAATCTTTGGGCGGAAAAAATGTTACCAGCAAAATGAAAATCACTAAAGGCGGTAATGGCTCGGCGAATATCATCATCGATAGTACCACTTATATCACCCCCACCCTGATGAAATACTGTAATACCTAAATTCTTTGCCGCCAAAGCCAAAGCCAAAGTATCATATCTGTCACCCTCGACAATTACTAGATCTGGTGAATGCTTAGCTAGAAGTTGACTTACCCTAGACAGCAAAAATGAAAAATTGCTAATCATATTCGTCGCCGTGCTTTGATTCTTTGGATATTTTATTTTAGCAATAATTTTAAATTGATCCTTATTAATTTCGTTAATCGTAAAACCATATTTTTTATCTAGATGCATGCCAACAACAATTAGCTCCAGCCTAGAAACCCGATTTAGCGATTCAAGGGTATGACGCATCAGTCCATAATCGGAACGACTACCCGTGATATAAATTATTTTTTTCTGTTTATTCGACATATCTGATTTTAATAATTTGATTCTTTTTAAGATTTATCTTAAGTCGGTGATTTAAAATATCTTTAACCGCCTCTGGCTTAAGGCCATGAGTCTGTGAAGTTCTTTTAAAACCAAGCTTGTCTAAAGTAATCTTATCATTGGCGTGCAAAGCGCTTTTGGCAACAATATATTTTTGCAAAACTTCTCGATTTGATCTCTCCGAAAAACTGATTTTTTTATCCGAATATCCCATCATCTTTTCAGTCAAACGAATACTCTTAACCATCTCTTTAAAACTTTTAACCGCTAAAGATGCTTGATGATCCGGACCGGGTAAATTATTATTCAACGTAAAATGTTTTTCAATAACTTTCGCGCCCAGCGCCACGGCTAAACTAGGCGCCAAAATATCTGAAGTATGATCCGAAAAACCAACCAAGGCTGAAGGAAATTTTTTTCGATAAGTAAAAATAACATTCAAATTCACTTCTTGAAAGGGACAAGGATAGGCAGTCGTACACTGCATGATTACTAATTTAACTCTAGGTTGAACCTTCTTAATAATTTTGACAGCCAAAATCACGTCTTGAAGAGTAGCCATGCCCGTAGATAATAGTATTGGTCTTTTTTTGGCAGCAATTTCTTTCAGATAGTCATGATTATTAATTTCAGATGAACCAATTTTCAAAATTGGTAATTTCAAATCATCAACTAAAAAATCAAGGCTTTCTTTATCATCGGGAGTGGATAAAAAAATTATCCCGATTCTCTTTGCATACTGGCTCAAAATTCGAAAATCATGATACTTAAGTTCTAGCCTTTTAAGCATGGAGAATTGATCACCCGAACCGGTGTTATTTTTTTGATAATCAGCTTTCTTGGTTTTTGGAACAATAATATTCTCTGTCTTCCAAGTTTGAAATTTTACCGCATCCGCTCCGGCCTCTTTGGCCGCCTTAACCAGCTTCTTGGCCAAAAATAATTGGCCATTATGATTAACCCCGGCTTCAGCAATAATAAATGCCGGCGAATTTTGGCTAATAACTTTTTTTCCGATTCTAATTTCCATATTTTTAATTATTTCTTTTTGAATTTATCGCTAGTCAAACTTTCAATTCGATCAATTAATTTCAAAAGTTGGAGCTCGTCTTCGAAATCATACTCTGGCCGTTTATTTTTTCTAACATCAGCCAATAATCTTTTAATTTCTGAGACATGGCCATCTTCTCTGAATTTATAACCAGGGTAAATTGAACCTTGGGATAAGTTAATCTTTTTTTGTTTATTAGCTTGATCAATAATAATGGAATTTTTGATTTCATTCCAAATAATATTTTCTTTGTCACTAATTAGTCTGAACTCTTTAATTACTTTTGATGAAATCAAATCAAAAACCAAAACCCCATGAACACCATTAGCGAATTCCAAAGACAAACAAATAAAATCATTGACTTGATACTTTGTGGTAAAAAATGCATTTTGATCCACCTTGAATTTCACAACTGGACCAAATAATTTAATCAGCCAGGGCAATTCAATCCGTAAAATTTCCCGCAAACCATTGGTGTTTTTATAAAAAATGAAATGCTCCCCAGCTGGCTGCCAAGGATGCCAGTCTTTAATATTTTGTCCCAGATGAAATAAAAAGTATCCCTTAAAATTTCTATGGATTAATTTCTTTAAAGAAATAATATTCTGATCAAAAAATTCCGTATTCGAAGGATAACCCTTGATCTTATTTTTTTTAATTAGATCAGAAATTTTTTTAGTGTCCTGGGTTAAAAGATTCAACTCGGTAAAAAATGAAATTTTATTTTTAACGCAAATTTTTACGTATTCTAAATGATGATCGGGCGGCGTACAAATTAAAACTAAATCAAAACCGTACGCAAATAAGCCATCAAGGGAATTAAGTATCTTAATTTTATATTTAACCATTGCCTCCCGAACATTGGATGGATTAATATCAAAACCATAAATTTGTTTAATGTTGAAATATTGAAGGTTTCTAATCCTTCTTTTCCCCATGGAACCCAAACCAATGATTAATATTTTCATAAATTTACTGTTTTATTCGTTTTAAAAGACTGATCAGCTCGATCAATAATCTTGCTAACTAAGATGGAATTATTTAAAGAATTAATCGGCGTTTTATACTTAACGATACAATCAAAGAAATGCTTCATTTCGGTCAACAAAATCTGCTGACCGGTCATTAATTTAACTCTAACTAATTTGGGGGAATGTATTTGAGATTGATAAACTTTAATCACCTGTTCGTTATCATCCCAAACCAAAGTACCACGGCTGCCATACAACTCAATTGTCCGACGATACGGCTTAATCAAATAATCAAGATGTATTTCTATGACCGTCTTGTCTTTATATTCAACAATCAATGAACAAATATCTTCAGTCTCGATTTTCAAACGCTGAGTAAAAAATTTACGCGCCAAAATCTTTTTGATCGGTTTTGATACTAGCCAATTCAAGTAATCCAATTCATGAGATAAATCCAAAAGCACGCCGCCACCCATTTTCTTCTTGGCGCTGTAAACCTGTCGGTAATCAACATTTTTTCTCCAATCCGGCAAATATTGCCCGGCTAGAATCCGGCCACCCCACACGTCGCCAATGATTTTATTTTTAATCAATCGTTCAATTTCCATAATCCAAGGATTGAATCTCATGTCATAACCCACCATAATCGTTAATTTTCTTTTTTGACTGATTTGATCTAATTTCTTAAATTCTTTCAAAGTATAAATCGCCGATAAAGGTTTCTCGACAAAAACGTTCGCCCCTAATTCCAAAGAAATTTTTGTGGTCTTTAAATGAAGGTTGGTTGGGTTACAAATTATTACGGCTTTAAT
This sequence comes from Candidatus Buchananbacteria bacterium, assembly GCA_041663485.1. Lineage (GTDB taxonomy): Bacteria > Patescibacteriota > Patescibacteriia > Buchananbacterales > UBA6539 > 02-FULL-45-11b. Next base: position 25,308 of record JBAYMO010000007.1, read on the forward strand.
CTGATTTTTGATAATATTTTTTTTCAAATCAAAAAAGTATTGGGCACCATAAGAAGCCGGTTGAAAAACAAAAATATTCAAACAAAACTGCCGTTTCAATTGGTTTAGGCTGGCCAAATGTTTTTTACCAATTGAGCCAAGCCCAACGATTAAAATATTCATAATTAAATAGCTTGATTATTGGAAATAAATTTTTTTCTTTTTGAATATATTACTTCCGCTAATTGCCAATCATCAAAATCATCAATATCAATTGCTTTCCATTTTTCAATGACATAACCAACGGTTTTTTCCTTAGGCATGAATGAATGATATTTTCTAAATTGATCAACTCGAATAATATAAATCATGCTGCCGTCTTGCCGATAAGCCTTAGGTGATTCCTGTCGATTAATCACTTTTTCCGTTTCCCGATTAACTAAGCTGAGCAAATTATTCGCACCCAGATGATAAATTTGCTGATGGGTCTGACAAACCGAAACTAAAGCCAGGGAATTATTTTTTTTAAAATACTGATAGCTACCAACAATATCTTGAGCTTGTCTTAATGGCGATGTTGGTTGAAGCAAAAAAATCACATCAGGCTCATCACCGGCATCGGCCTTTATTTTATCAAGAAGATGAATGATCGCATCAACAATGTTAGCTTTACTGCCGGCTAATTTTTTTGGTCGCAAAAATGGCACTTCAGCACCATATTTTTTTGAAATCTTGGCTATCTCGGATGAATCAGTGGAAACCAAGATTCGATCAAAAATTTTGGCGCGTTTAGCCGCCACAATGGAATAATAGATTAATGGTTTGCCACAAAATATTTTAATATTCTTCCCGGGCACACCCTGACTGCCACCACGTGCCGGAATAATGGCCCAAATTTTTTCTTTTTTTAACAGGCTCATATAATTATAATTTTGCTAAATTTAATTTTTCAGCTAAAAGATCAGCGATTGGAACGACGACACTCTTGGCTTTATTAATATCAACTCCTTCTTGCCAAGGCGTTAAAATATCAGACTCAACTGAATTTTCTAAGATACAGGCGACAAAATTAGTTAATTCGTTATCATCAAAGTCAAAACTATCCAATTGCTGTCTAATTATTACTGGTAATTGAGTAATATCATGACATTGTCTGACCATAGACAATGAATTGTAAAAAACATCACCAAAAGTAATAACCGGCTTACCTAACCAAAGCGCTTCCCAGCCAACAGTGCCGGTAATAGTCAAAACCAATTTGGCTTTGGGCATAATCTGATAGGCGCTTGTCTTGGGATGAATTAATTTGACATTAGGAATTTTTTTTAATTCTCGATAAAAACTATTGGACCTGTACTCCACCATAGACGGATGTTCTTTAACGTACAATTTATATGATAGTGGTAAAGAATGAGCAATCTGCTTAATTAAATACAACTGATCAGTGTAGAAAGGAGCATAAAGCATGGTGGCTAGTTCGGGATCCAAATGTAAAGCATAAAACGCGAAATCCTCGTTGAAATCTGGCTGGTCATACAAAGAAATTGGACGAAATAATACACGAATCTTTCTCCAAAATTTATCCTTAAGCTGATCCCAAGGATTAACCGAAGAATAGTCGGTTTTTTCTAACCAACTATATCGATTTAACGATTGATAGACCCAAACAAAATTTTTGAATAGTTTTGTTGGTTTTAAAAAACCTAAATGACCTAATTTTGTGTTATGGCTCAAAGAAACTTCAGAAAAACTCTCATAAGCTTTGGGCTTCTCTCGAAATTCGTCAAGAATTTTTTTTGCATCATTATATCTGGCTGCCTTTCGCTTATTGGTCATGACAGCTTTAAAATTTCTATCGACATCAGTAAAATAGGCCACATCATCGGTTAATAAATAATTTGTATTCACCCTGGTCGTAGAAATAAATAACGGCTTAATACCTTTTTTTTGAGCAATCCGATAAAGCAATAGGGCGCTTAAACTGCCGATAACTGAAAAAACAATATAATCTGGTTTTTCTTGGTCAAAAAAATTAATGATCGCCTTGGCACGGGTTTGGACCATCAGCATTAATTCTTCATGCGTATAAATCGGTTTATCATGTGGATATTCACGCCGTAATTGGTTAAATCGCAAAATCCGATCAACTTCAATATAACTCCATAAACTAGGCAACCCATATTCTTTTTCTAACCAGTTCAAATATGACAAATCAAGTTTCTCTTTTTTATACTCACGATGAATGTCTTCATCTAACAAAACAGAAGAATACTTAATTTGCGTCTGGGACTTTAAAAATTCATATCCGGGACGTAAAAAAGAAAAAACACAAAAATTCTCAAAGCCATAAGACTCCTTGAGATTCAAAGCAATCAAATGGCCGAGATAGACAAAACGACGTTGTAGGACAAAACAAATTTTCATATTTTATTTGCTGAGCGCGAACCCAATAATGTTGACATAATAATTTTAATAGTTTGCCAGGCGCCATGCTCAAAATTTCTGGCTACTAACCAAAGAATAATTAAAGCCACCAGGCAATAGCTGCCGACTAAAGCTAAATAAAAAAAGTCACTTAATTCCTTAAAAATAATAAATATCGGATAATAAATAACGGCCGCCATAACAAATGGCGATAACACCAATCCAACTCTCGCCATAACAGAAAAAATCTTCAAGCCCATCATGTTTCGCAGTTTATATAGAATAAAAAGTAAAATTATAAAGTTACTTACCGTTAAACCAATGGCGGCACCATTTACACCACCGAGTTTTACACCGAAAAAGGCAAACAAGGTATACAAAATAGCGCTAAGAGTTTTAATTTTAAAACTAATTTGGGGTTTACCGGCTCCATCAAACACTGAATATGCCAATAATATTATAACCGTTAACACTGAATATATAGAAAAAATCTTTAATGGCATGGTAATGGGTAACCATTTATCTGTTAGAAAAAATCTTACTAATGATTCACCGCCTAAAAAAGCAATAAAAATGTTAGCCATGCCCATTAAAAGAATAACGTCCAAGGTCATCAAAAAACCTTCAATAATTTTTTGTTTGTTGTCTTGAATTTTTGCAAAAGATGCAAAGGTCAAACTTTTAGTAATGCTACCAACAAAACTTAAGAGCGTGGAAGACAAATTCTTTGCCTTGGTATAATAACCTAAAACCGTCGGATTAAAGAACCGGCTAACAAACATACTGTCAATAATCGACATAAAATAGTTAACAAGATATTGCGCGGTTACCCATTTACTAAACGGCAACAAGTCTCGTAAAATTTTAAAGTTCAAATCGAACTTGGGTTTTTCCGGATAATAATAATAAACAACCAAAACGGAAAAAATGTATTTTGCCAAATTAGCAAAAAACAAAGCCCACACATCCGGACTGACAAAAATCGACCAGCCGGCGCCAACCAGCAAGTAAGCCAGTTGACCACACAAATCTCTAAAGTAAATTTTGTCAAAAGCCAAGTCCTTAAATAGATAAATTGATCTAGCCGGCGTAATAGCTGGTAAAATAATAAATATGCCGCTCACTCTTAATATAGAGGTTATTGATTGGGCATGAAAATAATCAGCGACCAAAGGACTAATGAAATAAATAATAACGGAAAAAATAATCGACTTAATGACATGAAATGTCCAAATAACATCCAGATAATGTTCAATACTTTCTTTTTTCTGGATCACAGCCGTATCAAAACCAGGCACAAACATTTCATTAAATACCCCGACTAACATCAAAATAATGGCAATTAAACCATAGCTTTGGGGATCAAGCAGTCGCGCTAAAATTAAAATAGAAAAAAATCCAATTATTTTACTGCTGATATTACCAACCACAATCCACTTACCCCCATGAATTGATTTATGTAATGTGGAAGAAGTTTGAGCCATAAATTACCACCGATTAATCTTATCAACCACTTTCTTTTTTAAATCCAAATATGATACAACCGCCTTCTTTTCTATCTCCGGCGAAACCAAACGTAGAATTTCTTTGCCCATTATCCTATACTGACCACCCACTTTATTGGCTCTAATAAGCCCTTTTTTAAGCATACGTTTAATAGTGCTGCTGCTAATTTTCAGTAGTTTTTGGGTTTCTTCGGTTGTGTATATCGCATTAGGTTTTATTTCGACATCCATACATCATAATTATAGTCCCTAGTGTTAAAAGGTGTCAATAGGTGTCAATAGGCTCAAATCAACCAATTAGGTTTAAATAACCAATATTATTATACAACATTAACAGATTTATATGTAATTTTGCCTAAAATTTTGACTAATTAGGCATATTATGATTTAATACAAATACACTATTTCAAAAATTTATTAAGAATTTGTTTATGGCAAAAACCGTCTTAATCACTGGAGCCACAGGCTTTGTTGGTGCTTATTTGGCGAACAAAATAGCTAAAAATGACAATGTTCACATAATAATCAGGCGTAATTCTGACACCTGGCGACTTAATAGTATTATCAAAAACCTTAATACCCATTACGCCGACTTGACCAATCCGATTGATGTAGACGTTGCTATTCAGGCCATAAACCCAGAAATAATTTATCATTTTGCGGCCTATGGCACTGCTGCCAGCCAAAATGATTTTCAGCAAATAATTAAGGCAAATACTTTAGGTACTTTCAATCTTTTTCAGGCTTGTAAAAAAATCAATTTCCCAATATTTATTAATACTGGTTCCTCCTCTGAATATGGAAAAAAAAATAAACTAATGCAGGAAGCTGATTTATTAGAACCAAATACCGGCTATGGCATTGCTAAAGCAAGTCAAACTCTGCTGGCTCAACACTTTGGCCGAGAAAACGATCTGCCCATTGTCACTTTAAGATTTTTTTCAGTTTATGGACCATACGAGAGCCCGACTAAACTCATGCCCCGACTAATCACTGCCTGCCAAAATCATCACGATTTAACGCTAACTTCACCAGATTCGGCTCATGATTTTGTTTTCGTCGATGATGTCGTCAAAGCCTGCATTTCAGCAGCTAATACCTCGGGACTTAATGGTGAAATAATCAATATTGGCAGCGGCAAACAAACCAGCCTAAGGGAAGTGGTCGATACCGTTAAAGCTCTAACTCGGGCTGATGATATAAAGGAAAATTGGGGGGCTATCCCCGACCCTACTTACGATTCCAAAACCTGGGTAGCTGACATCACTAAAGCTAAAAGATTGCTTGATTGGCAACCAAATTATAATTTAGTTCAAGGCTTAGCTGAAACCATTAACTGGTTTAACAATAATCAAAAAACCATGGAAAAAAAATATGTTGTCTGACGAAGAAATAAAAAAATTGGTTCACGATTTAGTTTCCGAGTCTCTACCCATTACTTCCATGCGAGGGTTGAGCAATGATGATTTTATTTCTGGCCAAAGCCTGATTCAATACGCCGGCCCATCTTGGACCGAAGAAGAAATTGAAGCGGCTATCTTTACCATCCTTAGGGGTAAATGGCTTAGTGCCGGAGAGAAAGTGCATGAGTTTGAAGAAGAATTCTCAAAAATTATTAACCGACAATTTTCTTTAATGTGCAATTCTGGCAGTTCAGCCAATTTATTGATGTTTTCGGCATTAAAATCCGAACAAACTTTTGATTTTAAAAATATTGAAGTAATTACTCCGGTTGTATGCTTTCCCACCACCGTCGCTCCCATTATCCAATCGGGCTTTACGCCAAAATTTATTGACGTCGAAATGGATACTTTAAACTTGGATCTGGATCAATTAGAGGCGGCTATTACACCCAAAACCAAGGTTTTAGTTTTTGCTCATGTTTTGGGCAATCCACCTAATATGGATCGGGTAATGAAAATTTGCCAAGATCATAATTTAATTCTTTTAGAGGATACTTGTGACGCTTTAGGCAGCCGCTGGAACGGCAAACCTCTTGGCAGTTTTGGTTTGATGTCGAGCTTTAGTTTTTATCCGGCACATCATATTACTACCGGTGAAGGTGGCATGGTAACAACCAATGACAGCAACTTAATTAAAGTTTTAAGAAGTATTATTAGCTGGGGTCGCGCCTGCAGTTGCGTTGGGGAAAAAAATCTGTCCTTAAGCGGAATTTGTCAACACCGTTTCAACCGATGGCTAGCACCGGGCTATGACGGCATTTTAGATCATAAATATGTTTATGATGAAATTGGTTATAATCTTAAACCGCTTGATTTACAGGGAGCAATCGGTCTGGTGCAGTTGTATAAATTAGAAAAATTAAAAGCCGCTCGTCAGCGTATTTTTAACAAATATCTTGAAGTTTGCCAAAAATATCCTGAATTGATTAAAACTGTAACCAAAGACGATCGAGCTGATGTTAATTGGTTTGGTTTTCCGATTACTGTTGTGACCGAAAAATTTAACCGTAATGACTTCGTTAAATATTTGGAAGATAATAAAATTCAGACTCGCAACTATTTTTCCGGTAATATTCTATTCCATAAACCTTTCGCCAAATTTGGCAACCCCAAGGATTACCCCAATGCCTGCAAAGTCATGGATCATACATTTTTTATCGGCGTTCAGCCAAACATGTCGGATGAAATGGTCGGGTATGTTCAAAAAGTTTTAGAAGACTTTTTAAGTCAAAAAAAATAATTTATGAAAGTCTCAGAATATATTGTTAAGTATTTTGAAGAACAAAAAATTAGCCACGCCTTTTTAATTATTGGCGGTTTTGTTGCTCCTTTGGTTGATGCTTTTGAGACTAACAAAAAAATTAAATTTATTTGTACTACTCAAGAACAAGGCGCTTCTATGGCCGCGGAAGCTTATTCCAGAATCAGTGAAAATTTAGGATTAGCTATTTCTACCAGCGGCCCAGGAGCGACCAATATGATGACGGGCATTGCCTGCGCCTATTTTGATTCAATCCCGGTAGTTTATTTAACCGGTCAGGTTTCTCGGCCTGATTCATTGGAAAAAAATGGTCCCAGACAAATTGGTTTTCAAGAAACCGATGTGATAAAAATGGTAGCCCCCATTACTAAGTTTGCCGTTAAACTGGATAATCCTGAAAATATAAAATATTATTTGGATCAAGCGGTTTTTATGGCCAAGTCAGGCCGACCCGGGCCGGTTTTAATTGATTTGCCTATGGATATTCAGTTAAGCGAAATTGACCCGGATAAATTAAAATCATACTTACCGCCTGAATTAGAAACAGACTATGATTTATTAGACAAAAAAATCATTAAAACAATAGAACTTATTAATCAAGCCAAGCGACCGGTTTTTATTTTGGGGGCAGGGGTAAAAATTGCAAAAGCCAAAAAACAAACCGTGGAGCTAATTGAAAAATTAGGGATCCCGGTCGTAACCAGTTGGGGAGGTATAGATGTTTTACCTCATAACCATCCGTTGTTTGTTGAGGGTTTTGGCGTGTCTGCCAACCGAACCGGAAATTTTGCCGTGCAAAATGCTGATTTGATTATTTGTCTTGGATCTCGATTGGACACAAGGCAAGTCGGCTCAAATGCTAAAAACTTTGCCCGAGAAGCGAAGAAAGTAGTGGTAGATATCGACCAGAGCGAGTTGTACAAGAGTCGGGGTCTAAAAATTGATGTTGATATTAATTATGACCTTAATGATTTTTTAAAAGCTTTTGATAAAAAAATTGACCGGATTAAAAAATACGATTATTCAGCCTGGTTAGAAAAAATTAGAACTTGGAAGGAAAAATATCCAATCGTTCAGGCAATTTATTATCAGCAAAAAGATAAGGTCGATCCTTATGTTTTTATGGCCGCCTTATCACAAGCAACCATGGAGGGTGAAATTATTATTGCCGATACTGGCAATGCTTTAAGTTGGACAATGCAAGCTTTCAAAGTTAAAAATAATCAAAGATTATTTTCTGACTTGGGTCACTCATCCATGGGTTATTCTTTAGTGGCCGCAATTGGCGCGTCATTTGCTGCTAATAAAGCTCAGGTTATCAATATTGAGGGTGATGGCAGTTTTAAGATGAATATTAACGAATTAGAAACTATTGCTTTGCATCAATTGCCAATTAAAACTTTTATTATGAATAACCATGGCTATGGAATGATTAAACAATTTCAGGACGTCTGGTTTGAATCAAGATACAAAGCCAGTTCACCAAGCGGTGGTTTGGGTGATTCTGATTTATTAAAAATTTCTGAAGCTTTTGGCATTAAAACTTTTCAAATCAATAATCATCATGAATTAAATGACAAGATTCAGGAAGTTTTGAGCTATTCTGGTCCCGTGGTTTGTAGTGTTGAAATTGATCCGGCAGCCAAAGCAATTCCTAAGTTGGAGTTTGGTATGCCAATAGAAGATACTTCGCCGCTCTTACCCTTTGAGGAATTGCAAGAGAATATGATTGTTGAATCTCTAGAAAGACCGGCGAAGAAAAAAACAAGCAAATAAAGTTATTACTTGAAAATATAATTTAATCTTTATTTAAATTGGTGGAAAAAAAATTTTAATGCAATAGGGTCGGAAACGATTCATCGTTCCGACCCCGTGTTTTAAGCATTCTTGACGACCTGCCATAACCCGACATGCTCTTTAATCAGGTTGGTGGGAGGTTCGTCTGCTAGTTTGAACCATTCTCCGCCGGTAGGCTCTCCGGCGAAATCCTCGGCCAGATAGACGACCGAGAAGTCATGAAACCGAGGATTGCCTGGATTGTCTGATCCGCCGATTAAGACGGGATTGGCAATCTCAATTCCGATCTCATTTTGTCCGATGCGACGACAGGTCGCTTCGACATTTTCTGCCTGACCCAAGTAGCTGCCAGGCAAATGCCAAAGTTCGGGCCAGCAGGGGTCGTCTTTGGAGCGTTGGCACAAAAAAACCATGCCCTTCCTGACCACTGCCAACTCGATGGCAACAGGTACACCTTTGCCACCGACTCGCATCAGCTCCTGCCAGATGCTGAATGGAATGTTGGCAGACTGTGAACGCACAGCTTGCAAGAGTAACAACAGTGTGTTGTAGCCAGCTTGGCTAAGCTTTCCTTCGCTGTCAATAAAGTTCGCATCCATGAGCATCTCCTTTGAAGATGTTGTTTTTCAAACGCAAAAAGAGCAATGATTATAATAACATATTTAAACAATTTTGTCAAGTAAAATAACTAATATTGAAAAAAACCTTAATAATTGTTATAGTAATTACCAGCAACTAATATTTAATAAATTATTTATGCTAACTGATAAAAAAATTTCTGCCATTGTGATTTGCTACTACGATGAACCGGCCATTCCAATCATGCATGAAAGGCTGTCTGCAACTTTGCAAAAAATTACCCATGATTATGAGATAATCTACGTCAATGACGCCAGCCCAGACAATGCCGAAGTGGTTTTGGCTGATTTAGCAAAAAAAGATAGCAGATTGACCGTAATTAACCATAGCCGTAATTTTAGTGCCCAGAATGCCTTTATTAGCGGCATGACGCAGTCATTGGGTGATGCCGTAGTGCTTTTAGATGGTGATTTACAAGACCCTCCGGAAATGATTGAAGATTTTGTGAAAAAATGGCTTGAAGGCTACGACGTCGTCTATGGAATCAGAGTAAAAAGGGAAGCGACCAGATTTATGCAAATAATGTACAAACTTTTTTATCGACTCTTTAAAAAACTATCTTATATCAACGTTCCGGTTGATGCCGGTGATTTCTCCCTGATGGATCGCAAGGTGGTCAACGCTTTGATTGCCATGCCGGAACGAGACATTTTTTTGCGGGGCCTAAGAGCTTGGACCGGTTTTAAACAAACCGGGATTAATTATGTCCGACCAGAAAGAATGTTTGGCCAATCAACCAACAATTTAATTAGAAACATTCGCTGGGCCAAAAAAGGCATTTTTTCCTTTTCCTATATTCCTTTGGAATTAATATCTTTTATCGCGTTTTTTGTTACACTGCTAGCTGCGATTGGATTGGTCTTTTATGTTGGTCTTTATTTCTTCTATCCCGTCAGGGCTCAGGGTATTATGACGGTAATTGTTCTAGTTCTGTTTCTTGGCTGCATTCAGCTATTGTCTCTTAGTATTATCGCGGAGTATTTAACAAAAATTTTTGAAGAAACCAAGCAACGACCAAAATATATCGTAAAAAATATTTTAAACGATCATCGAAATAATAAATAATTTCTAAAATAGGTACACACGGGTAAAACAATTTCTTGGTTAAAAATTATTATCATAAAAACAGTCGACAAAACGCCAACATCGATTTAAATAAATTAGACATAAAATACCAGCCTAATGGCTGGTATTTTTTTGATAATGGCAAACTGTGATTTATTAGTTCACTTAACTAATCAAACCTAAAACAACAAAAAAATAGGCATAAATAAATTTAATCAAATTTGTATAACATTAACCCCTCAAAATTACCTATAAAGTTAAGGTGACTTGATATATCCTGACTTGGCGCTTCGTTCATCACCAAATAATCAAGTTTGTATTTTTTTAATTCTTGATAGAAGTCTTGGTCTAAAAAATTTCTATAGTCAAGCTCAACTTTTTGCGCGGCTTCAATTAACCATGGTTCGTCATCAGATGTACTATAAAGCTGATCCCAATCTTTGTAATAAATCAATCTGATATCATTCATATTATCATGCAAATACGAGCTAATATTATTAATATCGATATTTTTCAGCCTCAGTAGAACTAAATAATTAAATTCAACTCTTTCCAAGGGTACACCACTGAAAGACCAATCAGAAACATAGTCATTACAGTGGGTGTAGGCCGGATTGAGATATTGAAAACGGTAATCAGTGGACAAAACCACACAATCATTCTCAGAATTGGAATCTAACCAATTGAGCAAAGAAGCATATTTTTGATTTTGCAAAAAACTATTAGCATCATACTTAAAACTCATAGCTGACATGATGCCGTAAGAAATTGTGACAATAATAATTATTGACAATAACACTACATAAAAATACTTAAAAGATTTCTTCGAACAAATAGCAAGCAAAGAAAAAAAGGCTACTATTATAGTAATTGGTATCGTATATTGAACAAAATGACCAGGCCAAATTGTTCGACCAGTAAATATTTGCTGAATATATACCCAAAAACACCCACCAAGCATGGCTAGACTAAACCACCATGAATAATCAATATTTTTATTTATTTTTTTCTGCTTAATGTGGGTAAATATCATTAACAATGCATATAGAATCAAACCAACCAAAACAAATTTATTTACAACTGGCTTGTGAGTATAAAACATGCCCATTTTGGACGCCGAGTCATTGTTTACACCCAATGAATAAAATAATTTTATCCAGTAGGGCAAGGAAAACAAAAAGCCTAAAAAAACCACCAAAATAAGATCTTTGACAATTTGATATTCCTTCCTGAATAAATGCAATAGAATTAAAAAACAAATAATTGAAAGGGATAATCCCCAGCTAAAAAAGTATGAGACCATCAAAGCCTGCAATACTCCAAGCAATAAAGTGAAATATCTTTTTCTATCGATAATTAAAATCCATAATAATAAAATAAAAGTAAAAAGAAACAAGGCGCCAACAATGGGATTAACCGGCCTAACCCAAATCAATGGATGAAACCATGGTCGTTGTCCTAATAAAAATTCAAAGGCATTTTTAAAATCTATAAAATCATAACCCAGGGTAACAAATAATCCCCCAGCCATAGCATTAAATTTGACTAGAGGGCTATTAAAATTTTCCGTTAATCTGATAATAATGGCATAGACTAAAAGAAATAATATGGCGGGAAGTAGAAATTTTGAAACCAATAAAATCATGGGAAGTGAAGCTTGGGTTACAAAACTAGCAATGGCATAGAGCTGCTCCCCAGCCGGTAAAACTAACGGCTGATATGATTTGTACTCATAAAAAAAAGGCGAAGTCGCCAACCAATGACCATCCAAAATTTCATGCATTCGCACCAAATAAGTATAATCGTCGTTAGAGCCAGAATAAATGATGCCGCGGTAATTATCTCTAATCGAATAAATTAACAATAACTGTGGCAGAACACAGATTAATCCGACCAGACAGGCTAAAACCAAAGGCGCTAAATTCCGGTTAATTTTTGTGAAAAAATTTTTCATACAATCCTACAATGGTGGCGCGGATACCACCCTGAAAAGTAATATTTCGATTAAACATGAATGAAAACATAGCCACACAAACAGTGGCAGTCATTTTTCCCAAAAGATAATTGACATTAATAGATAATGCCAATTCAATAATAGAAATATTGACTACATAAAAAATAATGGAGGCAATAAAATATGTCCGAATCTGTTTTATATAACTTCGAGAAAAACTTTTGAAATTCCAATATTTGTTTAGGTTAAAATGCACTAACAGCGCGCCAGCATAAGATATTGAAGCGGCGACAATCACATTTAACTTGAAAATTTCAACCCCCAGCAATATCAATGAATAATCAGTAAGTAAAGTTATTAGGCCAATAAGCCCATATTTTAAAAATTGGATTCTAATTTCCTTCTTTGAAAAGAAATTCATTTTTTTTCACCTTTGATCACAATAAACCCATGACCGAAAAGAATTCTCGATTTTAAGGTACGATAATCATAAGAATAAGAAGTATTCAAACCAGTAAATTTTTTCCCTTTTTCTTTTGTAATATTCGAAACCCGAATAGGATTAACCACACCATTGGCCAGAAAAAAATTCTTTTTTACTTGTTTTGGTGTGTATCTTTTTAGAATCGGGACAAACAAATAATCGAGAATTTGATATCTCCAGATTGGATCAAAATTAAATTTTGATATGAATTTATCAACCGTATGACATTTTATTAAATTCGTTTTCACGGTAAATATTCTAGCCAAAGATAATAGCCAAGGGAATAAACCGTATTTGCCATACACGCCAATAATTAGATTGGCGCCGGGTTTAAGGATTCTAGCTAACTCAGAAGCGCATTTCTGAGGATTAACCGTATGATGCAAAACGCCAGAAGTAACCACTAAATCAAAAGAGTTATCAGCAAATGGCATATCAGTCAGAGAACCTTGAATAAATTGAAAATTATTATAATTCGAAAATTTTTCTAATTTCGGTGTCGGTTCAAGATCAAAGCCAACGACCTTATCGGCTCCTAATTGCAGAAGACGATAAACTAAGGCACCATGGCCACAACCCCCATCCAGACAAATTTTATTCTTTACGCCTTGCTCGTCCAAGCCAAGCTGTTCTCCCAACAACTCTCCCTGATAGTACCACTGATCATTGCTTAAAGATAAAAAACATGAATTATACAAATCACCTGTCTTTTTTTCAATAATTGATTTTTTATTCATTTTTATTTATTAAATTATTATGATCCAAAATATTCGCATGATCAAAGTTCAAATCAAGATGAGAAACGCTATGCTGCATTTTGCCAGTACGACCCAAAGCAATCTGATCAACATAATTAATATGAATAACTAAATCCTCCCCCATAAATTTTTTCATAGTTTTGAGAATCTGACTTAAAACTTCATCGGTAAACAAATTTGCCTTAACAATATTGATTGTTACTTCTCCAAATTTATCCTGCACAACCTGAAACTGTTTTACGGCATAAGAATGATCGGCGAAAAGCCGAGCAAAAAAGGTGCCGGGAATAAATTGGCGGCTGGTACCGACGATTGTGGCTTGAGCGCGGCCCTGGATAGCGCCAAGGCGCGGCAAACCCCGGCCACATGAGCAAGTTTGACTGTTATCAATTTGCATGGCCAAATCACCAAGTTTATATCTAATCAAAGGCAAATCAAAATTATTCAATTCTGTTACCACTACTTCGCCAATCTCACCGGGTAAAGCCGGCCGGCCATCTTTAATGATTTCAATAATATTACATTCGGCTACTATATGGTAGCCCTGATGTTGTTCGCATTCATAAGCGATACCGCCGGCAAATTCCCGCGAACCATACTTATCAAAAACCTTACAATGGAATTTTTCTTCGATTATCTTGCGACTTTCATCTGGCAAAGTTTGCGCGGAAGACATGATTCCCTTTGGAATCGGGCCGTTGTAGGAACGATGGCGAAAGTAATTGGCAATTAAATTATACGACTCCGCATATCCATCCAAAATCACCGGCTTAAATTTTTCCATTTTTTTAACAAATTTGTCCAAATTATCCGCCGACATTTCATAGGCCGGGATAAATTTTCTCCGCGCCAAAAAAGCCTCTAAGATTTCTTTCACACTTTCGAGGCTGCGCATGCCTAAATATTTATGCCATAGCCTTAGCTGTCTGTCGCCAAAACGATAACCCATCCACTCCAGGCTGCGACGCGTGGCTGCCCAGCGCATTTCTAACTGCCGTTTGCTGGCAAAAACCACAAAAGGCTCACCGGTTGAGCCGCTAGTAGTCACCCGTAACATCTTTTTTTTATCACAATTATCGGCGATTAGGCCGGAATATAAATTTTGAGTAACAATTCTCTTGTCGATGATTGGTAACTTTGGCAAATCATCGATGGTTTTAATATCTTCCGGCGTCAAATTATTCGCTTGAAAATATTCCCGATAAAATGGCACGTGATAATAAGCCTGATTAATCAATTTTCTGAGTTGTTTTTCTTGATATTTTTTTAATTCGTCCAACGTGAGCCATTGGGTCTGCTTCATATCCTTAAGATAACCAGCCGCATTATAAGAAATCATCCAATGATGAAAAGGAAAAGTAACAACATATAATCGCCACCACAAGCACCGCCAAAAACTTAAGGGAGTATCCCTTCTGGCGGGCTGATGGTCACTAATAATTTCGCGCAATGAAGAATTATAACTATCAACAAAACGAAATTCAAATATCCCTTTGGCAACGTCGGCCAGAGTTTGGAAGGTGACTCGGTTAAAAAATCCACCAGAGATATAAGATTTGCCTAACTGCCGGCTTTGAAATAACGTATCAATCTCTCTAATTGAATATCTCTTAGCCATAGCCGCCACCGTAATAAAAGTTTGATAATGATAATAATGAAAACGATGATTTAAAATATCTTGCAAAACTTCTTTGCGGCACAAAATAAATCCGGACTTATTGTCTCGTGATCTCATTCGAAAAACGAAATTCAAGAGAAAATTTAAGCCTCGAGTGGAAAAATACCGTTTTTTGCTTAAGTGGCCGATGTGAGTGCGCACGCCCTGAACCAAATCACAATTACTAAAATTAATCTCTCGATACATTCTTAAGACATCTTCCGGTAAATTCTGCAAATCAGCATCGATGAGACAGACATACTTTCCCCTGGCTTGATCTAAGCCACTATTCCAACCGCTGACAATTCCGCGGTTAACTAAGTGATCCACTGCTTTTACATTTTCAAATTTTTTTGATAATTCTTCGATCAGTTCCCAAGTGTTATCTTGACTGCCATCATTAACTAAAATTACTTCACCTAAAATTGAACCTTTTTCAAAAGTTTTAATCAGTCTTTCTGTTAATTCGATAACATTCTTTGATTCGTTATAGCAGGGAGCGATAACGGACAAATCAATTTTATAATCATTTTCCATAGCTAAAATCATTGATATTTTGATATATTATATCAAAATATACCACTATTAGTCAAATTAAATATCTCGCTAGATGGTAGTTAAAAAAATAAAAATACTTGATTCTATCAAATCAACAATCAATAAATATTAATTTTATTTCTTGGCTAAACTAAATTTCACATGCCTAATAAGCGTGTATGGGTCCCCTTTTAATAAAAAATTAATACCCCGTCTGACATAGCCCATAAAAATAGCAAAATGAAATAGTTGACTGGAAATTCTTAAATTTTTGTTCATCATCTTCTCGCTTAATAAATAATTCAGAACCCAGTTGGGAACTTTATGGATAGTAAATAATAATATTATAAAATTAAGATAATTAACTTGGATATCGTGATATTGCTTTTTGTAGATATCTTCAATATCATCTTTTATAAATCCAGCCTCATTAGCTTTTTTATACATATCCGTACCTGGATAAAAAGTTAAAGAGAATAAATTCAATGTGAAAGGAGCTGGTAATTTTGAAAGCAGTCTAATGGTTTGGATAGAATCATTACGGGATTCGAATGGGTTGTCGAGTATTAAGTCAAAACCAGTTAATAATAATTTATGCTTATACTTATTAATCAGCTGAGCGGCAGCAATCACTTTGTCATTAGGTATCTGACGATTATAAATAATTTTTCCATTTTCACTGCCAGTTTGTATTCCCATTCTGACTCGATCCATGCCGGCCGATAGAAGTATTTTTATTTTGTCTTCCGAAATTAGCATGGGATTAATACCAGAAATAAAAAAAGGAAGATTAATCTTCGCTTGGTATTTTTCGGCAAACTCTTTGAGATCTTCTACGCTGCGCAAGATAAACGCATCATCATCAAAAGAAATGTGCCGGGTAAAATCCATCTTTTCTTTTACCAAAATTAACTCATTAATAATATCATCAACTTTTTTAAATCTAACCGTGGCACCGTAGTATTCCTTAAGTTTATTATTAATGCAGTAGCTACAATTGAAAGGACATCCAAATGAAGTCAGGGTCATGTAGTCTCTGGTCAAGTATTCTTTTAATATTTTGTAATCAATCTTTTCTATCTTATTGTTTAGTAAAATATAATCCGATGAAAAATCATTATCAATAACCACTAAATCATCCACGGGCATCGGCAGCCGAGAATTATTTTTTAAAATTTCATCACCTTGTTTTATAAACAATCCGGGGATTTCATTAATTGGCTCATGATTCTCAATTCTTTTAATAATTTCCAATAAAGTCTCCTCACCCTCGCCCCTAACCACAATATCACAATATTTTAAACATTCTTCGGGAGAAAGGGTTGGGTGCACTCCGCCCCAAACAATCGGGATAGATAGCTGATTTTTAATTTCTTCGGTAATTTGAACACAATTGACAAAGTAATTTGACATCACAGACAATCCAATCAAATCCGAATCAGAACAAAGCTCAACAACTTGATTAAATATTTCAGGATTATACTTATGATTAAAATTGTTTAGCAAATAAATAGTTGAAACTGTGATTCCCCTGCTCCTCAAAAATGTCGAGATGCTTTTAATACCATAAGAATTCAAGTTGCTATAGGGTGAAATTAAAGTAATCTTCATACTTAATAGAGTAATAATAAATTTATATCGGCACAAATAACGGTAACTCGTTACTTAGAACAAAATCCAATACCCCAAATCGTTAACCGCCATTACACATTTTTTGACCAAAACTATTAATACGATTACAACAGAATCTCGCAGCTTCTGAACCATAGTTAAATCATGACATTAATACATAACTCAAGTTCATTCTATCGTTTAAAATCAGAACTGTCAAAGTATAAAACTATCTGTAGACTGATTGACTAAAGGCAAAATTTTTGATAAAATTTGTTTATCACTATATGCTTTTATCACAAAAAATTTCAAATTTATTCAGAAGGTTGGGTCTGATGCCACTAGCGAATTATCTAATCAATATCCGCTATTTTGTCAGCAATATATTGCCGGCGTCATTAGGTGGCAATCACTATAAAAGAATTTACAATGACACATTCTATAATAATAGAAATCAGGATGAAGTGTTAGGATCAACTCCAACGTTAATTGCAAATTATATAATAAAAACTTTTCATCCTGCTTCAATTATCGATTTTGGTTGTGGCACCGGTATTTATTTACAGGCTTTCGCCGACAAAGGAGTGGAAATTCTAGGTATTGATGCCAGCTCCTCGGCTTTAAATAATTTCCGACCAGACAAGAGTAAGATTATTATCAAAGATATTACTCAGCCAGTCAACTTGGGAAAAAAATTTTCCGGCGCTATTTGCTTTGAAGTAGCTGAGCATATTCCTAAAAAATTTTCGAAAAATCTTATTGAAAATATCTGTCGCGCATCCGACTTAATAATTTTTAGCGCCGCACCAAAGGGTCAAGGCGGGATTGGACACATTAATGAACAACGACCAGAATTTTGGATAGAACTTTTTAATCAAGCCGGTCTTAAATATCTTAAGGCCGAAACCAATGAATTAAAAGATTACTTAAAAAATAATCAGGCCATTTTTTGGTTGACAAATAATATATTAATTTTTAGTAAACAAAAATAATTATGTGCGGCATTGTTGGTTTTATTGATAAAAAAAATCATTTATCAAAAACCCAAGGGGAAAAAATTATTAAAGAAATGATTAAAAGCCTACGACATCGCGGCCGTGATGATGAAGGTTTTTTTGCACATAATAATGTTTACCTTGGCCAGGCTCGCTTGAGCATTATCGACTTAACCGCTAGCGGTCATCAACCGATGATTTCAAGTTCAGAAAAAACTGTGACTGTTTTCAATGGTGAAATATATAACTTTTTAAATACAAAAAACATTTTGCAGGCCAATAAAAAATTTCAAACTAATTGCGATACGGAAATATTATTAAATGCTTACGAACAATGGGGGCTAGAAAAAAGTCTAGCTTACCACAAAGGAATGTTTGCTTTCGGTTTGCTTGATAAAGAAAAAAATCAACTTCATTTATCAGTCGATCGGTTTGGTATAAAACCTCTATATTATATTAATAATAAAAACTTTTTTGCTTTTGCTTCCGAGATTAAAGCCTTACTAAAAATTCCCGGCGTTAAAGCAGAATTAAATCGCTCTGGACTGGAAGAATATTTGATTTTTAGGCATTTGGCCGGAAAAAATACTCTCTTTAAAAATATTTTTAAATTATCACCGGCCAATTATTTATCAATTGACCTAAGAAATTATAACTTTACTCAAAAACAATATTGGCGACTCAGTAAGCATAAAATAAATAACAACAATTACCATAAACTTATTTCAAATTTATTAAACGCATCCATCAAAGAACATTTAATTGCCGACGTACCTGTCGGTCTACAATTAAGTGGTGGCGTTGATTCAAGTTTAGTGGCCAGTCTAGCTTCAAAACAAAGCAAAAAGAATATTCATTCTTTTTCTATTGGCCTAAAGGACAAAAACTGGAATGAATTTTTCTATTCACAAAAAGTAGCAAAAAAAATTAAAACCCAGCATCATCAATTATTATTTTCGGAAAAACAATTTTGTTCATTATTACCAAAATTGACCTACCACCTTGATGAGCCGATGGATCATTCTCATTCAATTCCAATGTATTTACTCGCCAAATATGCCAGAAATAAAGTAAAAATTTTATTAAGCGGCGAAGGAGCGGATGAAATCTTTGGTGGATACAAAAAATACAAAAATATTGACTCTCGATCCAATGACCGTGATATTATAAATTTATCAGCCTTTGGCGACAAAAATATATTGAGCCAAGTAATTAAAGTTCCTTTCAAAAACAAATTCGTTGGGCACGAAAAAATACTAAAAGAGTACAAACATTTAAAACCATTCGATAAATTGTCAATTTTGGATCAGAAAATTGA
>JBAYMO010000008.1:0-44063 GCA_041663485.1 Candidatus Buchananbacteria bacterium
ATTTCAACGCCCATAGTGGATAGGAGACCGAACTGTCTCACGACGTTCTGAACCCAGCTCGCGTGCCGCTTTAATTGGCGAACAGCCAAACCCTTGGGACCTTCTACAGCCCCAGGATGCGACGAGCCGACATCGAGGTGCCGAACCTGGTCGTCGATGTGGACTCTTGGACCAGACTAGCCTGTTATCCCCGGAGTAGCTTTTATCCGTTGAGCTTCCGCCGTCCTATATCGTACGGTCGGATCACTAAGTTCTACTTTCGTAACTGCTTGTCTTGTAGGACTCGCAGTAAAGCTGGCATTTGCCTTTACGCTATCGGTTCGATTTCCATCCGAACCTAGCCAACCTTTGTAAACGCCTCCGTTACCTTTTAGGAGGCGACCGCCCCAGTCAAACTACCCATCAGATACTGTTTCCTCCCCCGATTCAGGGGGCTAGATTAGAATTATCACAACACAAGGGTGGTATCTCACTGTTGCCTAAGCTCCCACCTATTCTGAACAGGTGAAATAATAATTCAATATCAAATTGTAGTAAAGCTTCACGGGGTCTTTTCGTCCAGCTGCGCGTACCCAGCATCTTCACTGGACTTGTAATTTCACCGAGTTCCTCGTTGAGAGAGTTCTCAAGTCGTTATGCCATTCGTGCAGGTCGTAACTTACACGACAAGGAATTTCGCTACCTTAGGACGATTATAGTTATCGCCGGCGTTCATCAGCGCTTCGGTTTAAAGCTGCCCCTGTATTGCTACAGGATGACCTCACCCCTTAACGTTCTGACACTGGCCAGGCATCAGCCCCTATACTTCAGCTTACGCTTTTGCAGGGACCTGTGTTTTTGATAAACAGTCGCTTGAGATCTTTAGCTGCGGCCCTATTGCTAGGGCAGTCCTTATTGCGAACTTACGGACGTTGTTTTGCCGAGTTCCTAAACGAGGATTCTCTCGTACACCTTGGCACACTTATGCCCGCCTACCTGTGTCGGTTTGCAGTACGATTATCTTATAAACATGCAAGGAAGCTTTTCTTGGCACTCCTTCAACTCTAGTTGACTCTGCCGAGGCTTTGTCTTCCGGCGCGCTCCACACGCAGCCAATAGCTCATCGCTAATAGCCAATAAAATATAATTTGCTATTTGCAATTTGCTCCGTGCTGTGTGCGAAGCACACCGACGTCCATACCATAGAACGTTAGAACATTCAAAATGCGTCCTTTCCAGGTTTTTTATAAGATAGTGCAGGAATATTAACCTGCTCTTCCATCGGCTACGCCTTTCGGCCTCACCTTAGGATCGACTAACCCTGGGTCGATTCTCGTTGCCCAGGAAACCTTAGGCTTACGGTGGGCAGGATTTTCACCTGCCTTTTTGCTACTCATGCCAACATTCTCACTTCTATAAACTCCAGCTAGTCTCACGGCTAACCTTCAGCGCTTATAGAATGCTCCTCTACCGCTTGTTCGTCGAGTGACAAACAAGCCCGCAGCTTCGGTATGACGTTTAGCCCCGGTAAATTTTCGGCGCCATTCGACTTGACCAGTGAGCTGTTACGCTTTCTTTAAAGGATGGCTGCTTCTAAGCCAACCTCCTGGTTGTTTAAATCAAATGACTACCTTTTACACTTAACGTCAATTTAGGGACCTTAGCTTGCGATCAGGGCTGTTTCCCTTTAGACTAATGCAGCTTAGCCCGCATAGTCTGACTCCCGGATATTCCGCCGCAGTATTCGGAGTTTGGTTAAAGACAGTAGTATTTCTACATCTGCCTCTATTCAGTGCTCTACCCCCACGGTTACTATCCGAGGCTAGTCCAAAAACTATTTCGAGGAGAACCAGCTATTACCAAGTTCGATTGGAATTTCTCCGCTAACCACAACTCATCCCCGAGTGTTGCACGGCTCGTGGGTTCGGTCCTCCCGTGCCTGTTACAGCACGTTCAACCTGGTCATGGCTAGATCACCTGGTTTCGGGTCTTATGAATGCTACAATTTCGCGAGTTGATTATCCCGGCAAATATTGGGATAATCAACAAGCGAAAACGGGGGTTAACCCTTGCTTTCACTGCGCCTTCTTCGCCGAAGCGAATTAAGCTAAGCAACATCCATAAACTCGTTGGCTCATTCTTCAATAGGAACGCCGTCATCCCGCGAAGCGGGACTCCGACTTATTGTAAGCAAATGGTTTCAGATACTATTTCATCGCCCTCACCGGGCTGCTTTTCACCTTTCCCTCATGGTACTTGTCCACTATCGATCATCAAAAGTATTTAGCTTTACGGCATAGTCGCCGTGGATTCCTACAGGGTTTCTCGAGTCCCGTAGTACTCAAGATAAAAACTGCAGAGCTATAATTCCTTTCGCTTACGGGGCTATCACCGTCTTTGGCACCGCTTTCCAGCGGCTTCTGCTAGGAAATATAGTTTTTGACTCCGCTTGAACCTGCAAGGGTTCAAAATGTCCTTATCTTACAACGTCCTATAAACATTGGGCTTGCACCCTTTAATATGCTTTGATCAAGTTCCCCACAAAGGAAATAAATCCCTTGCAGAAAACTTAACCTAGGCAAAAGCTTACAGAATTTGAGCTCTTCCCATTTCGTTCGCCACTACTTTGGGAATGGGCAAATTACTAACTGTAAATTCCGTAAACGGAATCGACAGTAAGTAACTCGCAAATTTTTTTCTTTTCCTCTGGCTACTGAGATGTTTCACTTCACCAGGTCTTCCTCATTAACCTATGGATTCAGTTAATGATACTCTGATCTTCCATCAGAGTGGGTTTCCCCATTCGGAGATCTCCGGGTCACAGGTTGCTTGCCACCTAACCGAAGCTTTTCGCAGGCTGCTACGTCCTTCATCGTCTTTTGATGTCGAGGCATCCACCATTTGCCCTTGATTACTATTTAACCACAAGAATTGGGAAGCCAGTCGTGACACTGACTACAATTCTCGTCTTTTGTTAACTATCCAGTTAACAACTTCAAGGTGTACTAATTATTTTAGATGCTGGTTGAATTTTCAAGGTTCTTGTTCTACCGTAAACTTCCAAAGTTCAGTTGATCAAATATGATCCGCTAAACTTTAGAAATTTATTTTTTATGGAAGGGACAAAAAAACCGCTTGGTCCCAAGCGGCGTAAATAGCGATAAGAATATTCAGACGCTCATGCGCTTGGGGATTTAAGAATATGATTTCGTTCGCTCATATTTTATATCTATTCTTTAAGTCATTGCTCGCGCATGGCGAGTTAACAGTAGAATTATAGCGCATTTGAAAAACAATGTCAATACCTTATTTGGAGCGTTTTTCGTCGTTATCATCTATGGATTTTTTGGCTAAATTTACCGTTCGACCCAGATAAATTGTCAGCACTACCACCAGGATGGTGATAAATAGTGCATAAACTGTTAACGCCAGCAAATTTCCGCCCGGTTGCGGGAAATAAGTATTAAACATGGCCTTAATGGCTTCGTTCCAAGCCAAGGCCGCTACTAACCCCAGACCAGCCGTGACTAAATCAGACATTTTTTGCAGTACCTCTAGACGTAATTTCCTTACTTCTTGAGTAACGGTTTTTTTAATTTTTTTTATTTTCTCTTTGGGCATATTTTTATTTTATTTCATATCTATTCTATATAATAACATAGTTTCTAATAATCTTTTAGATTAGATTGGATTTCAAATAATTATTACGATCTTAAAAGACTTCCAAGTCTCCGTACTGATCGGTCGCACTTTTAAAAACATTAAAAAAATTAAAATCACTAAAGCGCCAAATACTAAAAGAGTGCTGCATGGGCGTATTGGGTATGGGCGTATTGCCATACGCCCCTATCTCGAGCACCGCCAATTCATTTTGGCCGTCTTGGTCAAAATCTCCAAGATTCATCTGCCAAATCGCATTATCCAAGGCGGACGAGCCCCAAATATTTTTTAAATTGCCAGCCGACTTATCCCATTGATATAAGAATAAATGATTAGAGATATTTTTGTCATTTTCTTTGACCCAAAATGGCTTGGACGGACCATAGCTCCCCTCTTTCCAAAGCGAAAACCCAATTTCTACCTGACCATCATTATTGAAATCACCAATCAAAACATTATCAACTTGCCATTTAGCGTCCGTTCGCCAAATGGCCTGATTATTTTTTATCACATAGCCTACTCGATTAACCACCACTGCCTCTTCGGCCTGATTATCACCATCCAAATCCGCGCTTTGATAAACCGTAAAATTCGATTCAGGTTTGGTTGAATTAATTTTCCAGCTTGGCCGCGAAACATAATTTTTTCCGTTCCAGACATACTTGCCTGACTGGCTAATGGGATATTGCAACCTATTAATAATTTTTTTAGCAGTAGTGGCATCAGCCAGATTCGGTTGAAAAGATTTATTAATTTTAATTGGTAAAAATTCTATACTTTTAATCTTTTTGGACTGAAATACTATTTTTAGCATCAAACCCTCTTGGGTATCCTCCGACCAGGTTTGATCAAAAACGAAATTTCCCAAAGAATAAATTATATAACCGTCTTGATATTTTTCAAATGTCTGAACTACATGAGGATGATGGCCCAAGACTAAACTGGCGCCGGCCTCAATGGCGGCTTGGGCAAAATCTTTTTGGTTTTTGTTGGGTTTGGCTTGATATTCCGTGCCTTCGTGCAAAGACACGATGACAAAATCCACCTGGGGTCTCAGGGCAGTAATATCGTTTTTCATCTTATCTTCATCAGCATAATTAACGTTTGCTATCTTGGCACTCGACAACATAAATTTTGGAGAAGCCTGACCGTAAGTATAGGCCAAAAAGCCGAATTTGAGACCATTTTTTTCAATAATAATCGGCTGACCAATTTCCGGCGCGCTGGCTCCGGCGCCGACATATTTAATACCGGCCTTATTTAATTCAGAAAAAGTCGAGGCAAAACCGGCTTGGCCAAAATTTAGCGTATGATTATTAGCCAAAGACAAAACATCAAATCCGGCCAGCTGCAATCCTTGAATTGATTTCGGGTCGGTGCGAAAGGAAAACTCGCCGGGCAAAATCGGCCGGCCGGCGATGATTGGGGTTTCCAAATTGCCGAAAGTAATATCGGCCGCGCGCAAATCATTGGCTAATAATTTAAAAGGCCAAGTAAAATCATTCTTTTTAACCATGACCGCTTCCACGCTTCGCGACAGCATAATATCGCCCACGGCCAATAAGCTGACTGCCGGTTCGGGCTTAGAATATTTAGGCAAGATAATTGGTTTGGTTGCATCAAGTGTCGTACTGACGGCAAACTGATCCATTGTTTCGTTTTGATTATTCGACCATTGGCGCTGCCCGCCGGCGAAATTAAATACTATCAAAACACCACCAACGACTATGGCCAAAGACAAAATGATAATAAATATATACTTTTTCATACCTTAATATCATTATACCACTTTAAAAAAAGAAGCCGCACCAGATCTGGAGCAGCCCAACAGAGATCATTGCCTCGGCATTTTTACTGCCTGATGGCGGTTTTGATGTAGAAACAATACTAATTGGGTAAAACCATCTGGTTCAATGCGGTAATAGCCGACTCTAACAAATCCCATCCGCCGTCGAAACGACTGCCAAAGGTTTAATTCTTCGTTGCGCCCAATCAAAGGATGCAAAGGCAATTCATCATGAACCATGATAACGCAGCCATAGCAATCAACATCACCACAGACCCAATAGTGCCCAAGATGACAATCAAAGACTCTGTTTAACTCTGCCCCTCGCCAGAGTGCACCACAAGACAAGCATCGAAAAAGATCGGTTGGCTCTGTCATCGCTTCCGCCCTCCGTTAATTTTAGACACAAAAACACCAAACCAATATTACGCCCGCTAATTTATAATGTCAAACTAAAATCCCGACGGTTAAGCCGGGATTTATTTCGAGTCTCAGGTTCTATTTATAATCTCATACTTTAACGAAACTTATAATTACTCTTGCGCATGTCTTCCACACCTTTTTCTTCCATAGCAATTCGATGCTGCATGTCTGGACTACTATACGCATCTTTAATTTCTTTCTCCCAACGCCTCGGGTCTGACTCCAAAACTATCTTCTCGGCTGATTCAATGTTGATATCCACACCTTTAAACATCTCACGCAATTCCGGACGTTGATCTATAAATTCACGTATACGCGGCAGATGATATTCGTTAGAGATAATCGTCGCCTCATTAATTCCTCGATCGCGCAAAATTTTTGCCACCTCTAGAAGTTGAGTATAAGTACTGATTGAACGATCTTCCAAAATAATTCTTTCAGGTGGCACACCTAATGACCTTAACTCATCGGCAATTACCTGAGCCAAAGTCGGAGCTCCTTCATCTTCTTTAAACTGACTATATCCGCCGGAAGCAATAACCAAAGACTGCGGGTTATTCTGTAAGTAATACGCGCCTGCTTCAACTCGCAAATAATCACCAGTTATTCCCGCATAATCACCTTCATTAAAATTGGCTGTACGCCAATGCCCATTTTCATTCTTAACCAACCCGCCACCTAAAATTATAATCGCCGCTTCGGTATTCATAAAAATTATTTGGCCATAAACGCGCTGGTCCAGTCCGGCATGGCCGGCTGTTTATTTTCTGATAATGTGCTGCGCCATTTCTCATCAGTCAAACGATCATTAATATCCCAAGGGAATTCATAATAAGAATAAACTCCGCCGCGCGCGACCCGCAACTTACCTTCAATCGGCACCACCACGTAAATGTCGCTAATATAGCCCGTGGCTTCTTCCAAAACTTGCCCGTTCGGGTCAGTGGCGACATCGGCCACAATCGCCGCCGGTTCTTGGCTCAACTGACTTTTATCATTAATACCATAGTCTTTAACCGCCTCCAGCCACATATGCTCCAAACTGCCGCCATAACTACGAATTAATTCATAGTCGTCATCGGTTAAAGCTTGATTATTTAATTCTTTCTCGGAAATTTCTTTCAATCGAGTCGATAAAGTAGCCAAACGATCAAGCAAATCAATCTGATTTTGATCAATCAAAGTTCTAAGCTGCAAACCTTCCTTGGTCATTTTGGCCAAAGCGGCTAAACGAGAATATAGATAAGGATTCGGTTCCACCCAGCCGCGATCATCTTTTTTCTCCGGCGCGCCGCCGCCCAACTCCGCGTAAACCTGCTTGGCGTATAAAATCGTATCATGTTTTAATTCCGTCCAATTACCCAAGAAGGTGTTCAAACTTTTTTTCGTCCAGGCGTCGTTTAACATAAAGCTCGGATAACCGGCCGGCGCTTCGGCCAAAAGCGGGCGTAAGAAATACAGCCAACCCCAATACAAATTCTGCGTCCAAGTCTGACCATTTAGAGAGGCAACGTAAGTTCTCATTTTGTTTAAATTTTGCGTATAACAAGCGTAATCGGTTTCCCCTTTTGCGGTCTGCAAATCAGCGGCTGAGGCTGAGCCGAAAGCCGCGGCCAAATCCAAACCTGAGGGCAAACGTCTTGATTCCAATGAAACCCAAGTGGTCGGATCGGTATCACAAGCATGATTTTTATCACCCACTTCACGGTAAACTAAACGCTGAAAGATATCGGCATCCAAAGTATAGCGCTGACCCATAAATCTTAAGCCTTTGATTTCCGCGCTACGATCCGGCTGAAATCTGGCGTCAAAAATCGGCATGGAATTTATTTTTGGACCGGCCAAATTGGCGGCCGCAGTCACAAAACTTTGTAATTTATCTTCATTGGGCAAGTCGCTCAGAGTATAATTTTGGCCATAAACTTTGGCAATTTCTTTGGCATAGTCTTGATAAGTCAAATCATCAGCTATGCCCACGAAAAAACTGGTTGGTTCATAAATTTTTTCCCAGCTGTCTTTGGTAGCCTGATTACTTTCCAAAGCCTGAGTCAATAAAATCGCGGACTTGGTCTCGTCGTCTGACTTAAGTCTAAAGGTCATGCGACCCAAAAACATCATGGATTTGAAATACGCTTTTAAATCTTCGGTTTTGGTATAATGACCGCGAGCAATATATTGACTGTAATCTTCTTTCAATGGATCTTTTTCATTGCTGCCGCCAATATTCATTACTGGCGAAGCGAAAATATTACTATGCTCATTAATTAACTTTAACTCGGCCTCAACCTCAGTGGCCACATAATCCGCTGGTTTGGCGTTGGAGTAAACTAATCTATTGGCCACCGTAAAAAATGCCACATTGCGCTTGGCGGCATTTTCCCAAACCGTGCCTTTGAGCTGATCATACTGAGCCTGGCTGGCTTTAACTAAATTGTAGGTTAAAGTCGTTAACTCGGCTTTAAGTTTATTAGTTTCAATGCTGCGCAGCAAGAAATCAAAGGCTAAATGATAATTATGAACCAAAGAATCGGAACTGACGAAGCTAGGCATAAAACCATAACGATTGCTTTCGTAAATGCTAAAAAATTCCTGGCCATAGCCCGGCACCACGACAAAATTATTTTTGGCCAGCATGGCTTTGGCGGCCTCGGAAATATATTGGACTTGATCTTTATTAATAATATTGGATAAATCTTTTTCCGTTTGATAAGTCGCCACGGCCGGAGTGATATTTACTTTGTCTTCTTGATAATTAGCAAACGGCGTAGCCATGGCAATCGGCGCGCCGATTAAATCAGAAATTTTTTCAATGATAGATTTGGCGGGCACAACCGGCGCCTGGGCATTATCTTCGACTTTAGCCACCGAAGCACTATTTAATTGATAATTTACATACCAATAATAAGCCGCAAAGCTGCCGCTGCCCAAAATCAAAAATACAAAGATAATAACCATTAACCAACCAGCTGAAGAAAGTTTACCGGTTTTTTTAATCGGTGCGGAAGGCGGAGTCGGAACTTTTGCTGGTGCGGTCGGAGTACTAGGAGCAAAAGGTGAAGCAGGCATGGAATTGGTTGCCGGGACAACTGGAGCAGCCACTGGTTGATTAGACGATGGGGATTTTTGATCAAACATAATCGTAAAATTATTTATATGTAATATTACTATAATTATAGCACAACTTTCTTACTTTCTCATAGAAATAAAAAAGGCATGAAAGTCATGCCTGGTCATCAAGACGATAGAGCTCGCGCAAAAAACGCGCTACCATCTGGTCTAATCCCTCCCTCACAAATTTAATCCAAGGGCTGATGTTTGTTTCAGCCAAACAGCTTTCGTCGTAAGGAAATCTCAACACGACATCAAGCCTGATTTGCTCATAGCGACTGAAAGGTTCAATTAGCTGAATTGCTAAACATGGCCGTTTCTTGACTGCCCACCGCGGTTTTCTCAGGCCAAGAATGGATCGGGTATAAACCTCATAATTGACCATGATGCGATAAGCCAAGGGCACCAGGTTTAAACCTGCAAGTTGGCTCGGAGGAAATCGATAATAAACCAAGCCGGCCACGTATCTCAGGGGTCGCCAACGGCTGTCCTCGGTTTGGGTGTAGGTAAACCCCAATTCCAAGGCTTTAAGCACGGTTAAACCAACTACCTCTCGATCAAAACGGATCAACATATTCTGCCATCCTCCATGTTGTTGTCGGCAAAAAATTATTTTGAAATTATCATATTATTAAAATTTTAGCAAACAAAAAATCCGTGGGTGCGGATATAAATTATGCAGGCGGAGAGACTCGAACTCTCAATCCCTTTCGGGAACATGCTCCTAAGGCATGCGTGTATACCAATTCCACCACGCCTGCAAATAAGATTGAATGGCTTTTTTAATAATCGCTAATTTTTTAAATATTGTCAATAAAAAAGAGGCGGTAACATTACCGCCCAAGAAAATCGACAGAGGACAAAATTTAACGCTCCTAGCGCAATTTAATAACCTTCAAATCCATTTGAACAGAAGCGTTCCATTTGAAGTGAGCCAACGTCGCGCGGACAGCAAATTTCTTTGTGATGCTAATATTATCCCACTTCACCCTCGCAAGCAACTGACTCAGAGTGTCATATTCGGTGCAATCCAATTTCTCCCCCCTGAAAAAAATCGCCGGATTTTGCGGCGGCAAATACACGCCATGATTCTCTTCAACGATCCAGTACTGCCGAACCAAAGCGCACCCGTTATGATCATCACTGAAGCCTTCTTGGGGCGTCCAGTTAGCATACTTCGGACAAAGTAAGGGCATCTGGCCAAGAAGAGTTGGGTCGGCGACTTCTACGCTGGCATTGATCCTCACTTTGTCAAAATCCCCAATACATGAGGACATTAATACGCCGCCAATCAATTCAATGTTGAATGGATTGCTGAGAAACGCGTGCCCAAAAACCAACCGTAATTCATCGCCAAAATACTTGTCACGAGTAAGACTCTTCCAATGGCTAATGGAAGATTCACGATTCGGCACACCCAAATCCTGACCGGCTTCCAACAGATTGTCCAAACAACAACGCTTTTGATCTTCGCTTATCATGGTAAAACCTCCGGTTTTTTCTACGGCCACCCGGGCCGGAACCACAACCAAGACTGCCAAGACGGCTCAGCCGATTCAACTGAGAATCAGCGACTTAAATTTAATTCTTCAATTCAAAATTGTCAACCTTGACAATAACAAAAAATAATAATATCATAATAATGAGCTTTAGGCTCAACATAGCGCGAAAAGCCCGACCTTGGTCGGGTTTTCGTTGTTTTAATCAGCCGATAAAATCAATATGGCGCCAACCCATTTTTAGGGTTAGGCGCTTTTATTATAATTAATAACCAATGATTAATAGATAAAATTTCTAATTTTTAATTTTAAATTAATTTCATGACTAAATTTTCAAATGCCTACGACCTAGAAGAGAGAACCGGTAAATTTGGCGAGGGTGTAATTGCTTTATGCAAAACGATAAAAATCACGATTTTTAATAAATCCATAATTTCTCAAATAATTCGTTCCGCGACGAGTGTCGGCGCAAATTATATGGAAGCCAATGGTGCCAGCTCAAAAAAAGATTTCCGCAATAAAATTTATATTTCTAAAAAAGAACTGCAGGAAACAAAACACTGGCTCAGGATGCCGGCAGAATGTAACCCCGAAAAAAGATCGGAAATCGTCAAACTTTGGGCCGAATGTCATCAATTAACTTTGATATTTCAAAAAATTACGCAATCTTTAAAAATTAAAAATTGAAAATTAAATGAAAATTTGAAATTAGAAATTGAAAATTGATTAATACTAATTAAAAACCCATGAAACCAAAAATTCTTATTACCATTTTTATGGCAACTCTAATTCCCTCTTTAACCTTCGCGGCCGCCAACCCCGGCGATGTTTTGATTAACGAAATTGCCTGGATGGGCACAACCGTCTCAGCCAATGACGAATGGCTGGAATTGTATAATCCAAGCGCGGCGGAAATTGATTTAACCGGCTGGATTTTGGAAGCCAGCGATGGCAGCCCAAAAATCAATCTAACCGGAAAAATTGCGCCAGCCGGCTACTTTCTACTGGAAAGAACCGACGACTCAACCGTCGCTAGCGTCAGCGCGGATCAAATTTATTCCGGCTCCATGGGTAATGATGGTGAATGGTTAAAATTGTATGATAATGCCAATAATTTGATTGACCAAATTGATGCTTCGGCCGGCTGGCCGGCCGGAGAAAACGAGAACAAAAAAACCATGGAAAAATCTGAAGCCGGCTGGCAAAACAGTCTTTTGCCTGATGGCACGCCCAAAACACAAAATTCAATCGCCACGAGCACCGAGGAAAACCCGGTCGCAACAGATGACGAGTCAGCCACAGAAAATTCCTCTACCCAAGACACGGCCGCCTCATCAGCCAGCTCAATCCCACCGGCAGAAATTTCAAAAATTTCCAAAGGTGAATTAATCATCAATGAAATTCTGCCCAATCCCCAAGGACCGGATAGCGAAAAGGAATTCATTGAGCTGAAGAATATCTCTAATCGATCGCTTGATTTGACCGGCTGCCAAATCAAAAATTCTAACCAGCAAAAATTTTCGTTAGCCGGACAAACTCTCGCGCCACAGGCCATAATGACATTCTATCGAAAAGATACCAAGCTGATTTTGAATAATAATAAAGAAAAAGTCAGTCTTTGGGCGGCCAACAATAAATTGCTTGACGAAATAAGCTACAAGACAGCGGCCTTGGAAGATAAAAGTTTTCAAAAAAATCCAGAATTAGACCATCCGAGCAAAACCTGCTGGGACAAACCAACGCCGGAAAAAGAAAACTATTGCGATTTGCCCATCTTGCCCATGGGCGTAATCAGCGGGCCCAACCTGGGCCAAGTCAATCAATTTTTAACCTTTGACGGTTCGGATTCTTACGATCCAAAAAATCGCGACCTAAAATTTATATGGTCGTTCGGCGACGGCCGCGTTACCGAGGGCGCCGTGGCCAATCAAATTTATCTTCGGCCGGGAAATTATGAAATTTTGCTGAAAGTAATGGCTGACGAAAAAGCCAGCAGCACGGAAAAATTAAAAATTAAAATTCAAGATATTAAAACTGAGGCAGTAGAAAAAGAAAACTCTACCACGACCAGTGCGACATCAAACATAAATTCCACCACCACCGAAGCAATACTATTTAATCAGTCTTTGCCCAATATTTTTATTTCCGAATTTCTGCCCGACCCAAAAACCGATGAAAATAACAACGAATTTATCGAACTTTTCTCCGAAGAAAGTTATCCTTACGACTTGGGCGGATTATATCTTGATGATGCGGCCAATAAAACCAAACCTTATCAAATACCGGCCGGTACGGTTATAAAACCTAACCAATATCTGGCATTCTTTCGCTCTCAAACCAAGGTGGCTTTAAACAATGATCAAGATCAAGTCCGATTTTTAACTAAAAACAATCAAATAATTGACCAGGCCAATTATCAAAAAGCCAAGCCGGGTGTGAGTTTAGTCCGAGATGAAAATTATAATTGGCAAAGCAGCCAGACGCCAACGCCCAACGAGACTAACGTCATTGATAGCCCGAAAACAGAAGAACCAACCCAACCGACTTCCACCTCGGCTAAAGTTTTGGGAGTTGAGTTAGACAATAACATCCCAAATCAATCTAAAAATAAACTTAAAAGATTTGTAGATAACATTTTTGAAACTATTGGCCAAGGTTTAAAAAATCTATTCTTGCATTAATCCATATCTGCCGAATTAGAGTTGACATAAATAATGAAATAACTTAAAATAATAAATCGTGGAAACTGCTTATTAACTTTGGAGGAACCCCGATGTGTGATGAGAAAAAAAGCCACCCACCGCCGGTTACCAAAAACCAATGTGGCTGCGGAGCGCTGGCCACACAATGTAGTGGCATCTACCAGACGACGGATAGCCGATCATTATGCCCAATCTGCCATTGCCTGGCAGGTTTGGAGCTATCCGGCCAGCAGTGCCAAACTGCTATTTGCAATCGCAGCCGGCTTGACACGGCGTTTTGCCCTGGCAATCAAGGGAACACGTCCAAGTTGGGCAATCACCAGAATTGAACACGGGCCGAAGAAGTCGAAAGATTCATCGGCCTTTTTTATTTGAAAAGCCGCCTCGTGGCGGCTTCAAACTGTTTACCGACTATTCCCACTCGATCGTGCCCGGGGGTTTATTGGTAATGTCGTAAATAACTAAATCAATGCCGGAAATTTTTAGAATTTTTTGTGCCAAACTATTTAAAATATTTTCTGACATCTGATAAAAATTCACCGTCATGGCTTCCTCGGATTCCACCGGCCGCAAAATTATAGTTTCTCCTCCGTTCAAAGTCAGCGGCGCCAAAACTACGGGGAATTGCCAAATCTTTGTATATAATTTATTTTTTAAAACTTCACGATTTACCAAATCATCAACTTGGCGCAGCAAGTCCAAGCGGGTTTTGGTTAAATATCCGGTTTTAATCTTTATTTTGGACAACTCTGTGTCTTTGGGGGAGACTAAATAGGCCACGCGATTTACTTCTTTAATTTCATTGGTAATTTTCACGGACAAATCATGCAGCCTGGCAAAATCAAGCGAGCCGGTAATAATGGCCGGATGGCGGTAAGTCCGGTTATCACCCTGAACGCCGACACTCTTAATCGGCAAAACACAAATTTTATAATCCACCCCGACTATTTGTTTTAATTTTTGATTCACAAATTTCAAGTTCTCAATTTTTTCCTGCCCCGTGGCACAAAGCGCGCGAATAAACAGTCCAGGTCCGGGGAACGGATGACGTTGCAGTAAAGATTTGGGTAAGCCCAATTTTTTTCCAATTTCTCTAACTTCATCTTTGTATAATTCTGCCAACGGCTCAACTAAAGCCCCCAAACTCATTAATTTTAAAATTTCTTTTACGCGGTTATGATGAGTTTTAATTTTATCCGCGTGTTTAGTGCCGCCACTTTCAATCGTATCCGGATAAATTGTGCCTTGAGCTAAAACCCAATCTTTAGGTTTCATTTTCAATTCTTTCATCACTTCGTCTTTGACGGCCAAAAAAGTTTTACCGATAATCTGCCGCTTAATCTCCGGCTCTACTACCCTAGTTTCGGCCGCGAGGAATTTGTCAGTGGCATCAAACACATGTAAATCTGAAAATCCCGCCCGACTCAAAGCCGCTTGGACTTGCTTGGACTCATTTAATCTCATTGAGCCGGAATCAATATGCAAACCAAAAACTCTTTTTTTGCCCAAAACTTTTTCCAGCAGAGCGAAACAAACCGAAGAATCCACGCCGCCGGAAACCAAAAGAAAAACCTTTCGTTTGCCCACCGTTTTTTTTATGTCTTTAATAATTTGTTTATAATATTGATCCAGCGACCAGTCTTTTTGACAATGACAGATATTAAAAACAAAATTATTCAGCATTTTCAAACCATAAGCCGAATGAGCCACTTCCGGATGAAATTGCAAACCAAAAATTTTCTTGGCCTCATGGCTCATGGCCGCGACCGCGCAATCAGCCGTTTGTCCCAAAACTAAAAAGCCTTCTGGCCAAAGACTGACCGCGTCGCCATGGCTCATCCAAATTTTTGAGCATTTTGGCACGCACTTAAAAAGCGGACTGGAGTTAACCAGGCTTAATTCCGCGAAACCATATTCTTTTACTTTACCGGGCGCGACCTGACCGCCAAAATGCTGGGCCAAAAGCTGATGGCCATAACATAAACCTAAAATGGGAATTTTTAACTCTAAAATTTTTGGGTTATAGGCCACCGCGGTTTTGTCATAGACACTATTAGGCCCGCCGGACAAAATTACGCCCTTAACCCCTTTTAATTCTTTTAAATCAGCCGTCGGGGTGTAGATTTTAGCTAAAACACCCAGCTGCCTGATGCGCCGGGTAATTAAATGAGTGTACTGAGAGCCGAAATCAATGACGGCAATTTGAGTATTTTTCATAAATTGATTATATCCTAAATTTTAGTTAGAATAAAGTATAACACGGAAAAATACGTTTTAAGCAAGATAAGCAAGATAAAATAGTTATTTAAATCAACATAGCGCCAATTTATAAATAATCATTATAATTATGGCGTTTAGTACCTTTAAAGATCTTTTAGTTTGGCAAAGAGCCCACAGTCTAACAAAGCTGATTTATAAAATTACGGAAAATTTTCCTCCTCAAGAACAATTTTCTTTGGCTAATCAGATGAGACGGGCAGCGGTTTCCGTACCTTCAAATTTAGTCGAAGGCTTAAGAAGAAAATCTTTAAAAAACAGTTTAAATTTTTTCAATATCGCCGATAGCTCTTTGGAGGAATTAAAATATCAAATATTACTAAGTTTTGAATTAAATTTTATTAACCAAGAAGCGTATAATCAAGCTAATGATTTGGCTGAACAAACCGGCAGACTTCTCTACCGTTTTATCCAATCTCAAAAAAAGAACCTTTTGGCTTAAATCTTATCTTGCTTATCTCGCCAATATTACTTATCTTGCTTACTATGAAAGAAGCCCTAACCTTTGACGACGTCTTGCTCGTCCCCCAAAAATCGAGTTCTTCGCCCAGCCAAGTTTCAACTGAAACTTTTTTGACGAAAAGAATTAAACTTGGCATTCCCCTGCTTTCAGCGGCCATGGATACCGTTACCGAAAGCCAATTGGCTATCACTTTGGCTGAGGCCGGCGGCCTGGGAATTATTCATAAAAGCATGCCGGCCGAACGCCAGGCCGAAGAGATTAAAAAAGTTAAAGCGAAAAACCTGCTCTGCGGCGCTTCGGTTTCCGTAGGTCAAAACGCGATTGACCGAGCCAAAATTTTAGTGGCCGCCGGCGTGGATGTAATTGTTATTGACGTGGCTCATGGCCATTATTACAAAGTAACCGAAACGATAAAAATTTTAAAGAAAATGTTTGGCAAAAAAGTGGTCATTATCGGTGGCAATGTGGCCACCGGCCAGGCCACGGCTGATTTAATCAAAGCGGGCGCGGACGTAGTCAAAGTCGGCGTGGGTCCGGGTTCAATTTGTACCACGCGCGTAATTGCCGGCATCGGCGTGCCCCAATTAACCGCGGTCATGAATGCCGTCAAAGTCGCCAAGAAAACCAAGACTCCGATTATCGCCGATGGCGGCATTAAATTCTCCGGTGATATCGTTAAAGCCTTAGCGGCCGGTTCGGCCGCGGTCATGCTGGGCAGTTTATTCGCCGGTACTGACGAAGCCCCAGGCGAAGTCGTAGAAATTGACGGCCAAAAAATGAAGGTTTATCGTGGCATGGGTTCAATCGATGCTATGCAAAAAGGCTCTTCGGATCGTTATTTGCAAGCTGATAAAAAAAGTCCGGAAGAAATGATTGCCGAAGGCGTGGTTGGTCATGTGCCCTATAAAGGTTCGGTCAAACATATTATCTATCAATTAGTCGGCGGCTTAAAACAAGGCTTGGGCTATTGCGGCGCTGATAATATTATTGAACTGCAAAAAAAGGCGGAATTTGTCCGCATCTCTGCGGCCGGCTTACGCGAGAGCCACCCTCATTCTTTACAAAAAATCCAACAAGCACCAAATTATCAAAGCGACTTTATTTAATCAATATGGATAACAAAGAACAAGCAAAGCTGGAGGGCATGTGTATTCATGGCAATTTTCCCCCATGTGATAGATGCTTGCAAACAAGCGCGGAAAAAAAATCTGAAATTCCAATCTCAATAGTTGATCCCAAAAACAAACAAGCCATTGCCGATTATTACCAGTTTGAAATTGATCAGGGATTTTCCACCATAAATCCTAAGAGTACCTTTGAGAAAATGATTGACTTCCGCCAAAAACAGATACACGACAATAAACTAGCCGTAGCCGTTATCAAAGAGGATGATAAAGTTGTCGCCACCGGTGTAGTGGTGTTAGAAAATGGCACCATGGGACGGGAATTAACGGATGACGAGGCCGGCGCCGGCGGCGTAGTAGTGTCCGGGGATAAAAGAAATAGCGGCCTAGGCGAAGTCATGGCTCAACAACAGATTCAAATGGCTCAAGACTCCGGCAAAAAATCAATTGTTTCCCGAATTGATCAAGGCAATAATGCTAGCTTCAGACTTCATCTTAAATTGGGCTATCAAATGGAAGATATTAGAAGAGAGGCTGACGATTCTGGTCATGAAAAAATTGATTACAAAATTAGAAAATCACTGACCGAAGAAGTCGAGCCCCAAGCTTGGGCGCAAGCAGTCGCTTCGGGTCAATTGGCCGAAGCTGCCAGTCTGGATAACAATTCACCTAAATCAGTCTTAATTGATCCTAACAATGACCAACTTATAGAAAAAGCCTTAGCTCAGGGATACAAAGGTGTTTATTTACTTCGACCAAAAGATTTGTCAAAAAAAGATCAGCTCAACCAAGATTACTTTGTCTTTTCTAAATAGTTTTGTTTAAACAAAAAATCTTTTCCAAGTTTGGAAAAGATTTTTTATATGCCTTATTTTTCCGTCACGACAGTTTCAGAAATATTAATTTTTTCTGAATAACTGCTATCTTCATTAGGCATGATAATCAAATTAAAAGTTAACTCGTTTTTCTGGGCGCCAATCGTTGACAGGTCGTTCATGCTGGAATCAACACTTATCGCCCAACCGTTATTCTTTAGTTCCTGGCGATAATATTTTAAAATATCTTCCACCGAATCATTTGTGGCTAGAATTAAACCATAACTCGTGCCGTCGGTAATAACCAGAGATGTGCCTTGAATAATTCTGGCATTTTTATAATAAGGCGCGGCGGCGGGAAAATTATCCGGTAACTTCTGTTCCATGGTCGCAGTTACCGTGTTACCGTTTTCGTCCAACATTTTAACCTGATTACCTTGAGAATTAACTTCCACGCCGGTTTTTTGCTCAATGACTTGCTGAACCACTGACTTGCCGCAACCGGCCGCCAATAGAGCCAAAGGTAACAAAATCAAAAGAGAATAAATTTTTTTGCTACTCATAATTTTATTTTATTATTTATTATTTTTTTATTCTCCCAAGCGTTTTCTTAATTTCATGTGCGCGGCCTGCAATTCCGTCATCAATTTACTTTCGTTGATTAAATTATGAAGACGATTAGTAATAACAAATTCACCATTAATCATCAAATCCCGGACATTGCGGCCGCCGTGAGTAATCATATTGCCGATCAAACTGATTGGCTTGCTTTCGTTGTAAGGCATAAAACCGCGATCCCGCAATTTCCAAAAAGCCAAATCGGCGCGATAGCCGGGTAAAATTCGGCCCACCTTGCCCAGCTTCAAAATTTCCGCGGCTTGCGAGGTCATCATCTTAAATAAATCTTCATATAAAACCCGCTGCCGGTCTTGATGCATAATACGCATCTGCAAAGCCTCGGACAATAAGTCCAAGCTATTTTTGGAAATTACGCTATCGGTACCAAGACATAAACGATTGGCCGCGCCAGCGCGGACAAACTGGGCATAGCGTAATTCCCCGCTTTTGTGAATTTTATTTGAAGTAGGTAAATGAACCACACCAATTTTATATTTTTTAACCAAATCAATTTCCTGATCAGATAAATGAATGGCATGAGATAAAATCAAATTTGAATTAGCTAAACCAAAGTCAACCAAAACCTCCACCGTGCGCTTCCCAAATTTTTTCAGACATTCCTGAACCCAAGTCTCGGTTTCAGCCGCATGCATGGTAAATAAAACATTATACTTTTTTATTAATTTTTTTATTTCTTCCAATTGCTTGGGACTGGCCCGATGAAGATAATGAATGGAAATCGCCGGTTGGGAAAAATAATTTTTCCTGTTTTTAAAATATTTTTCGATCAGTTTGGGCGTATTCTGCGGATGAGAATTTGAAACCGCGGAAATGGCGTTGATGACACGGTGCTTGGTCATGTGCGCCGCCCTCTCGACTGGATCAAAAACTCCATAATGACTAAGCGTCGTCGTGATTCCGTCTTTTTGTTCTTCGGTAAAATCACCCACCGCGCTGAGAAAAAAATCCTGATCATTCATTTGTGCTTCCAGCTGAGCCATTTTCTCCACCTGATCCACGATATTGCCTTTATCCAAAGTCATGGAAGACCGCAGCAAATACATGGGCGGATGAGCATGAGCATTAATAAACCCCGGCGTTACCACCACGCCGCTTCTTTTGCCGGCATCATAAATTAAATCAATCTTATTTCTGGGAATTTTATTTTTGCCCAAAAAAACGTCACGAATAATACCATCCACAATGTAAATGGAACGATTCTTTTGCACCTGCACTTTATTATTTTGATCAGCTGTTAAAGCAAAGGCCACGCTTTGAATCAAAATCCGGCGAATCTTTTTTGGCTGGCCAATGATTTCATAACGCGTATGCTTTTGTCGCTCAAGCAAATAGCTGGCCTCATCGGCCAAAGCTGACTTTAAAGTTTTGTTGTTTAAGATAATGTCCATAAGATTGCTTTAATTATAGAAAGAAGTCGCTAAAAATGCAAAGAATGATTAAAATTATAAATCAAAAATACAGCCTAATTGGCTGCATCTATTTACTTGCTTGTTACTTACTTAGTCAGAGCGGGTGACCGGATTCGAACCGGCGATCTTCTCCTTGGCAAGGAGACATTCTACCACTGAACTACACCCGCTCTCACTAAGCAAGTTTATTGATACGTTGGGATATTAACAGAAATTATTATAGCAAAATCATCAGAAAATGCAAGATTTGCTAAATATCAGCGCCGTCCGCCTCGGCAGGACGACCGTTTGCGTTAAAACTTTATGGTGGGCGCA
Organism: Candidatus Buchananbacteria bacterium; assembly: GCA_041663485.1. GTDB lineage: Bacteria > Patescibacteriota > Patescibacteriia > Buchananbacterales > UBA6539 > 02-FULL-45-11b. The sequence goes on from JBAYMO010000008.1 coordinate 20,200, forward strand.
GCAGGGCTCGAACCTGCGACCGTTTGCTTAAGAGGCAACTGCTCTACCAGCTGAGCTATGCGCCCAAGATTATATTTATTATTTAATTATCAACTGCCAGCTGCTGTGCCCGCCATGCTTTACCGCAGGCAATGCAGGCGGGAGCTATGCGCCCGAATAAAAAATGGGCGAGGTGGGAATCGAACCCACACGGCTTATTCAGCCAAAGGATTTTAAGTCCTTCGTGTATACCAGTTTCACCACTCGCCCACGTTTACTATTGAATTTAGATTCTTTGTTTAAAGTTAATTTCGGTTTAATATGCTCGCCCACAACGCTTCGCGTAGCGATGCGGGCAGGCCAGTTCCACCACTCGCCCAAGGGATTAATAATGATAATTTTTTCTTGCACTAAAACAATAACTATAATATTATAAAACTACATTTATGTCAACAAGCAAAAATCAGCCAATATATCTCGTCGGACAAAACATCAGAAGCCTTTTTAACGTTGGCTCTCTTTTTCGTTGCGCCGACGTTTTTGGGGTAGAAAAAATTTACTTAACCGGTTATACTGGCTGTCCGCCGCGAAAAGAAATCTCTAAAACCGCATTGGGAGCCGAGACTTGGCTGCCTTGGGAGAGTAAGCGACAAACTCACCAAGTGATAAAAAATTTAAAAAAACAAGGCGTAAAAATTATAGTTTTAGAAACCGAAAAAGTCAGTACCTCTCTGCCAAAATTTAAACCGACTTTTCCTATGGCGTTGGTGGTGGGCAATGAAATTGAAGGCGTTAGTCCGGCCATTTTAAAATTGGCTGATGAAGTGGTTAAAATCCCTATGATTGGCAAAAAAGAATCTTTGAATGTTGCCGTTGCGGCCAGCATTGCTTTATACCATTTTCGCTACCCTGGACGTAAGTTATCCAAAGTTTAAGTAAAAGATCGTTTGCCAAAGGCGGATCACCAGATCTCAACAATATAGTGGCAACATAGCCCAAAGCTATGTTTTTTTGTTTATATAGCGTTTTTAAAGATTATTTGATAAGCTATATTTAGCTTTTTATTATCCAATTCAACCCCTCTAGACATGGATAAATTTTTATTAGTAGTAATTTCATTTTTTGTACTAGAGATTATTTTTTATCTTTTCCAAGACAAACTTTTAGTCCTCATAAAATTAACAGCTCACGATCTGCCCTTTAAAAGAAAGGAATTTCTAATGAACATTCCGGAAAGAAAATTCTTTGAAGAATTAACTAAGATTACGCCAAATAACTATGTAGTTTTTCCCCAAGTCGTTTTGGGCAGTGTGGTCGAAACAACCGTCCCAAGAAGCAAAGCTATGGGTTGGCGTAACAAGATTGATCGAAAAACAATTGATTTCGTAATATTTGAACTGCCCTATTACCAGCCAGTGCTCGCGATTGAATACGATGGAAAAACACATAATTACCCTGATCGGAAAAAACGAGACAGTGAAGTTAAAAAAATTCTAGACACTTCGGGCATTAAAAATTTTCATGTTAAGCATAGCTATAATATAAACTTTGAAGAAATAAAAAATAAGATTGACGAAATCTTATTGAATAAAAATTGTTAATTTGTTTAGCCGATTGTTTGAGTGTTTAGCTTCAACCAGGCCTAGTCACAAAAATTTCGCGACTTGAACAAAATTAAAACGCCTAGGGTATAAAACTATATAAAAAAGGAGTGGGCTATTTAAAACTGGATACACCAGATTGACTAACCCTCTCCCCCACAACCATAGCGCCTAAAGGCCTCGACAACAGGATCGTGATCGGTAGTTGGACGTTCAGGACTCCACATTGGCGCCGAACCAAGACCCGAAAGCAAAAATATGTTAGGAGCTCGATGAGCGTCTGTCATCAAAGCGGTCGTGCGACCACAATCGCATTGAGAACGACCATCTGCAAAAATACGGTTGCAAAATCCACAAAATGTCTCATTCATGATCTTCTCCTCCATAAAGAACTGATTCAATTATAGATTACGACTACAATCTGTCAATAATTTGGCTGGCAACAGGTAATATATACACCATAGGCCCGGCAAAACATATTACTAATTTGTTTAGCTTGCTCACCCAAATTGCTCGCTTACTTACGTGTTTAGAAAATTGTACCATGATGCAGAATTAAAAACTTCAACCAGGCTAAAAACGTGATCTATAATTAAGTTTAAACTCGAAACTTATGAACAAAAAAACTAAGATTACTATTGGCATAATAATGTTGTTGACATGGCTTATACTGCTGGTCATTTTTATTTACTATTTTGTTCCATTGCCGTTTTGGCCCGACAGTTTAGCAACCGGCAAGATGCAAACACTACACAATTATTTATACCAACTCAAAAACTGCGGCTTCCCTGCAACCTGCTAATTATCACCAAAGGTCAGGAATACAAAACACTAAAGATAAAATTTGAGAATACTGAGGACAAAAGCCGCTTTGATTGACACTATAAAAAGTCGGGTAGCATATTTTTTATCTTAAACTAAAAGAATAACTTATATGGAATTTTTAGACATCGTAGATAAAAATGACCAGGTGATTAATCGGGCAGCCAAAGAGGATGTTTATAAAAAACTCCTGTGCCACCGAATTGCCCATGTCATTATTTTCAACCAAGATAATAAAATGGTTTTGCAGAAGAGAAGCACCAAAGTTGCCTTTTGCCCCAATCACTGGTCAACGGCCGTTGGCGGACATGTTCAATCGGGAGAAACATACGAACAGGCGGCTTTAAGGGAATACGAAGAAGAGCTGGGCACGACCAGCGAACTGGAGTTTGTAGGTAAAGATTTTTATGAAGTAGCCGGCAGGCCAGACAAATTCTTGGTAACTTTTAAAACACAATACGATGGATTGTTTAATCCTGATCTGGAAGTAATCTCCGAAGTAAGCGCATTTGATCTTAAACAGATAGAGGAAATGATTAAAAACGGGGAAAAATTTCACCCTGAGCTATTATTTATTTTAAATAAATATTATTTATAGCCTTGATGGTTAAAAAAACCAAGGCGATTATTTTATGACATCAAAACAATTCATTGAAGGACAGCTAGCAGGCTGCAAACATGATTCTTGCGAAGATACTTGCTGCGACGACGATCGCGTTGAGGAATGGGTAAATGAGTATCTTGCTTTTCATGAACGACTTAAGGATTATATTACTTCCCTGGGGATTAAAATAAAATTCGTAAACGACCGGGTGCAATTTACGAATTGTTCAGATGGAAAAAGATGCAAATTTCTAACCCATTCTTTAAATAAAGACATTGACCCCAGGCCAATTGACTGCAAAATATATCCTTTCTGCTTGGATTGGGATTCAATTGATTTCGACCAAAAAATTGTAAAATTATTTTATTGGGATAACTCCTGTCCACTGGTAAAGAAAAATTTGATTCCTGATGAATTTCGGCAGGAAGTTGAGGCCATAATCAAACGTGATTTTGCCGTATTATTTCACGGCGCTCTATTTCAAGTGGAATTCATTAACCAAGTTCACGGGGCATAACTTATTTTTTTTACGAGCATGTCAAACCTAACTAAGCTTGAAGCTTTTTTAAAGAAAAAAATCTACCCAGATTTACAAAAGGGCCGACCCAACTGGGATAAACCGCATACGGCCGGAGTGGTGGCTTATCTCAAACGAATTATAAAATATTCGCCAGATATTAAAGTTGATAAAACCGTATTAATAATTGCTGCTTATGCCCATGATTGGGGCTATGCCGGTTTATTCATCAATGGCCAACCAACAGATTACCAAACCGTCCAAAACGCCAAAGATCAGCATATGGTTATTGGCGCCAAAAAGCTATCCGCCCTATTAAACGATAAATTCTTTTCCTTTTTAACCGAGCAACAAAAACAACGTTGTATCCATCTGGTTAAGGTACATGACAAAATTGACCAACTAAAAGATATCGACGAGATAGTTTTAATGGAAGCCGATATACTAAGCGGACTGGATATAAAAACAGTTACACCAACCTTTGATTTTGAATCCAATAAAAAATTTATTCAAGAAGTAGAGATTTCAAGAATGCCCAAATTCTTAAACCAATACAGCCGGGACAAGGCGAAACAATTGATTCCGCAGAGGATGGCTTGGTATCAAAAAAAATAAAAACGCTAATCAAGCTACGTAATTGACAAAATAACATATAGCATTCTCAGAAGTTATTTGATAAGCTAAATCTAGCCAAAATAAATTTTATCAATCGAACATATGCCCAAAAACATTGAAGTGGAAATTCGCGGCCAGCTGACTAAAGAAAAACTTGAGGAATTAAAAGAGAAATTTAGCCGCGAAGGGAAAAAATTAACCGAAAAAGATCGGGTGATAATTGCTTACTCGAATTTTTTACCCGGCAGCATTGAAAATCAAACAACCGACATCCGCCTGCGCGCGACTAATGGCGTGCCGGAAATAATTATCAAGCTCGGCCAGTGGGGTGGTTCAGATCAGCGCGAAGAAATTTCCGCTTTTGCTCAGCCAGGCCAATTTGATTCACTGGTACAAATTTTTAAAGTTTTAGACTTGACCAAAGGCATGCTCTGCCAAAGAAAAATTGACGTGTTTGAATATCAAGGCGTGGAATTTGCTTTGGTGGGCGTGCCCAATGGACACAGTTACTACTTCGAAGCGGAAAAAATGGTTGACGAAAATGATGATAAAGACCAAGCTACTCAAGAAATTTTAAATGTCTGCCAGAATCTTGGCTTACAAGCTTTCAGCCAGCAGGAATTCTTTGATTATATCCATAAATTAAACAAAGAAATTAATGAACTTTTTGACGCTGACACTTGCCCCAAAGACTATTTTAAAACCCGTTTTGGTATTTAAATAATAAAAAACGCCGGATTAATCCGGTTGTTTTTTTATTAATAAAAAGGTAAGATATGATTGATATGAATAATAAAAATGAGCAAGAATTAGAGCGTTTGGGCGACCCCAAAGAACAAAAATCGGAAGAAAATTTCGAAGCAACTTTGCGGCCGAAAAAGCTCGATGAATTTATCGGCCAGGCCAAAATTAAAGAAAATTTGAAAATATTCATGGGTGCGGCCAAAGCCAGAAAAGAACCAATTGAACATGTTTTATTATACGGCCCGCCGGGTTTAGGCAAAACCACTCTGGCTCATATTATTGCCAATGAAATGGGCGTGAATGTGCGCGTCACTTCCGGCCCGGCTCTGGAGCGCTCGGGCGACTTAGCCGCGATTTTAACCAATCTCGAAGATGGCGATATTTTATTCATTGATGAAATTCATCGCCTGAATAAAATCATTGAAGAAATTTTGTACCCGGCCATGGAAGACTATGCCTTGGACATTGTCATCGGCAAGGGTCCGTCGGCCAGAACTTTGCGTTTGGACTTGCCAAAGTTTACCATTGTCGGCGCCACCACCAAAGTTAGCCTGCTTTCCTCCCCTTTGCGCGATCGCTTCGGCAATATTTACCATTTGAATTTTTACGAAGATAATGAAATCGGTCAAATCATTAACCGCGCCGCCAAAATTTTGGATATTGAAATTGACGAGCCGGCCAGTCAGCAAATTGCCGTCCGCGCCAGAAAAACTCCCCGAATCGCCAACCGCTTACTAAAACGCGTCCGCGATTTCGCTCAAGTCAAGGCTAATGGCAAGATTGATCATAATATTACCGATCAAGCTTTAACTATGCTGGATATTGATCAATACGGTTTGGACGAAATTGATCGAAAAATTTTGGAAATTATCATCACTAAATTCTCCGGCGGGCCCGTAGGCTTAAATACTATCGCGGCCGCCACGGGCGAAGAGATGGCCACCATTGAAGATGTTTACGAACCATTTTTAATGCAAACCGGATTTTTGAAACGCACGCCCAAGGGTCGCATGGCTACGGAATTAGCCTATCAACATCTTGGCTTAGAAAATAGCTTGAATCAAAATAAATTGATATAATCAAATTATTATGATTTTTTCGTTATCAATTATCTACATCATTTACTTAATTTTTGTCGCCATCGCCTTGTTGTTTACTTTCTTTATCGCTTATCACATGATTCGCTTTGGCCTACTGACTGTAATCAATATTTTTTTATTAATATTTTTTTTGGGTATTACCGCGGGCATTTTATTTATTTCCTGGGAATTCATGAGCCAAATTGACTGGCAACAAATTGTCCAATTGAATTTTATCAACACTTCAACAAATTTTTTCTAAATTATGATTCATTTTTTTGTCCCCCACCGCATTGAAGGGGAAAAAATTATTCTTCTGCTGCGCCGTCATCCTTTTGTTATTTTTACTAAAATGCTGCTTTGGCTTTTTATTGCCATTATTCCCATCCCCGTCTACGTAATTCTCGGCGGATTTGTCATAAATCTTTTGCCCCCAGAGCTGATAATACCAATCACCTATTCCGTTACTTCACTTTTTTATATTTATCTTTGGGTTTTTGTTTTTTTTAGTTTTGCGGATTACTATTTGGATGTTTGGATCGTAACCAATGAAAGAGTGATTGATATTGAACTACACGGTTTGTTTAATCGCACGTTTTCCGAACAGCAACTTTATCGCATTCAAGATATTACTTCCGAGATGAAAGGATTTTTTAACACCTTTCTCAGTTACGGCAATGTTTTTATTCAAACCGCCGGCGAACAGCAAAGATTTGATTTTAAGCAAGTGCCTCATCCGGACATGGTCGCGAAAAAAATCGATTCTTTGGTGGAAGAAAATAAAAGAAAGCATCGCCTGATTGATTCAGCGATGCCGGAATCACAAATCTTTCCCAAAGGCTAAATTAAAAAACAGTTTAAAAAAATATACGGCTTAGGCCGCATATTTTTGTTTTTGTTTTGATTGTCTTAGTCCTAAAGAACAAATTATATTATACGCCCAAGGTTTTGACCGCAAAAATATGCGGCGCTATGCGGGCGAAAAACTATTGAAGCAAATAATAGCCCTGACTTAACTGCGAACTAACAGCTTGGCTGGGCAAATAAGCCGTTTTTTCTTGGGTGAGGCTGGCTTGACCAAAACCGGAAAAACTAAAACTGGTTAGCACAAGATTTAGCACAAAGACCGCGGCCAAAAAAACAATAAAAGCACCGATTAAATTCAAAGCGATGCTCAGGTTTTGGGCTCTTTTATCAATTGTCTGGCTATTAGCCATCCCAAAAAGGGATAAAACTAAATGTCCTGGTTGAATAGCTTGCATATTTTTGTTTTTGTTTTAATTTTATTTATTTTAACGATTTTTGGTCTATTAAAGAGAGTCTTTTACCAACTCTCTATAAACAGTATAGCATACAAAAACCGTTTTGTCAATGAAATGAATAATTTTAGCCAAATTCTGGCTAAATGCTTGACAAATGTAACTAATTATGCTATACTTTTTAAGCTCTTTTATAATACTAAAAATTACCTTGGGTAGTAATTAACAGGTAGGTTTGCCTGCTAATTTCTGCCCAAGGCAGAGTTTTGTCGGATTTGTGCCAGATGGCGCGATTCAAAGGCATTTTGCCAGACAAAAATCTCAAAGCAAGGGTCGTTTTAACGACCAACGCAAGGAGAATGGACATGCGTACTCTGATTACTGCCAAAGACACCCTCATTAATCCGAACGACGAAACCGTCCAACAGGAAGTTTTCGGTTTCCTGAACGACATGGGGATCACGGTGATTTCGCCCTTTGCCTGGCGCATTGTATGTGAGTCAGGCGAGCACCTCCTTTGTGATGCGCGCGGTTGCAGCCGCCCCATTCAGAGGGACTCGTACCACCGGGCGATTGAGTTCCCGGACTGGCGCTTCTATGACGCTCACGAGACCTCATTGGCCCTGGAAAAGGCCAAAAAGGAAATCGAGGATCTCGAGGCGCGGCTTGAAGAGCAAACTGACCGCGTAGAGCTCCTCGAGGCGGAGGCCAATAGTTTGCGCCGTCGTTTGGCGCAAATCTATGACGTCTCCGAAGTGCGCGGGGATGGGTCGTGGAAGAGCGTCCGAGAAATTGCCGCTCAGGCAATCGACACCCGGCCGTGCGGAGTTTGCAAGCACGTGGCTTGCACCTGCGCCCGATAACCCCCCCCCCAAAAAAAAATCTTCTTGCGAATACCGCCGCCACTTCACTGTTGCGGCGGTTTTCCTTTTAGATAAACTATGACGACTACGATACGCAAACCACAAAACAAAATTTACAAAAAATAAAAAATATTGTATACATTATAAAGCTCTTTATAATTATTGTTTGTTTTGACCCCAAACAAATGGATTCTAAAATAAAATATTGGATCCTGGTGAGCTTATGACCATTATTTGTAAGCTCACATATCGCAACTTCAACCGCAAGAATGAGGAGAAGAACAGATGAAGCACCGTATTGTGACTATTGGAACCGTCGTATTCAGCATTTTGTTTCTTTGTCTTGCTTGCCAAGGCATCATGGCTGAAGAACAAACTTATGGGACTGAAACCAGTGAATTGCTGATGAAAACGATCACTACCGACAACCTCGTAGCTGCCCAGACCGCTTTCAACGAGGCCTTGGTCAAAATGGAAAAAGCCAGAGCGGCTTTGAACCAAGCCCAGGCGGCCAAGATTGTTTTGGACAAATTCGAGGCAACCCAATCGGCCATAAAAAAGGTCGAGGCCAAGAGACAAAATAGCGAGGCCAGTGCCGACAAATTGACGACAGACAAGGTCGCTGCCACTCAAGCCCAGGCCGACAAGTCAAAAGCAGCATACGAGAAAGCAAAAGATGTCGCAGCCAAATCAACGGGTCAAGTTTTAAAAGCAGCCGGTGTTGGACACGACATTTCGATAAAACTGCTTACTGTGGGGGCCGCGGTACTCTGCTGGAAAGAAGCCAGTGATGCCGCTGACAAGTTCTTGAAGGATCAGGCCGCTGTTGAGAAAGCCAAGGCTGATGCCAGAGCCGAAAAAGAAGCCGCCGATCAGATTGCCGCCGACGAGGCCAGAGCCAAAAAGATTGCCGCCGATCAGATTGAGGCCAATCGGATCAGAATCAAAAAAGAGGATGATGCGGCCAGGGATAGGCTGGAGAAAGAGAAGGAGGGAAGGAAGTTAATGGAAAGCAAACCAGATCCGAAGAATAGAGGCGATGGTTATGTGCCCAAACGTAACGGTCGTGGCGAAAAGCTCGATCAAGGCTGAAGCGTATTAGAACATCGATTCCTCGCAATCTACTCAGTCAGACTGCGAGGATTTTTTTATTTTTCATTTGTGTTTTAAGCCTTTTATGCTAAGATAATCCTATGAATACTGTCGCAAAAATTGCTAAAAATACTATCATCCAAGTCCTGGGCAAAGCCTTGACCATTGCCGTAGCTTTGATTGGCTTTGGTTTGGTTACCCGGTATTTAGGCCAAATCGGCTACGGCTATTTTTCCACCGTCTATGCTTTTTTGACCATTTTCGGTATTTTGGTTGATTTGGGTCTGCAAATGACTACCACTCAACTAATTTCTGACCCACAAGAAGATGAAAGCAAGATTTTAAGCAATGCTTTAACTCTGCGCTTGATCGCTTCTCTAATATTTCTCGGCTTGGCGCCCTTGGTAGTAATATTTTTTCCCTATTCACCTTTAATTAAAATCGGGGTTATGGTCGCAGCCTTAGGTTTTGTTTTTTCTTCGCTGACTTCCACTTTGACCAGTCTGTTTCAAAAACATTTGGTCATGGGCAAAACCGTGGTGGCTGATATCTCCGCCAAAATCGCTTACCTGGCCGCCATCACCCTGGTTATTTATTTTGACGCCGGTCTTTTGGGCATTATTGGCGCCACGGTTTTAGATAGCGCCATGGTTTTTGGCGTGTTGGTTTATTTCGCCCGACAACAAATCTTTTTAAAACCCAGTTTTGACTGGTTAATTTGGAAAAAAATTCTACTAAAGACTTGGCCGATTGCTTTGACTATTGCCTTAAACCTGATTTATTTCAAAGGTGATATTTTAATCATGTCGTTGTTTCGCTCTCAAGCCGAAGTTGGTCTTTACGGCGCGCCCTATAAAGTCTTGGAAGTTTTAATTAATATTGCTTATTTATTTTTAGGCTTAATCCTGCCAATCTTATCCTTAACCGCGGCCGTAAAAAATTACGACAAAATGAAAGTGATTATCCAGGCAGCTTTTGATTTTTTGATTATCATGACTATACCTATGGTCGTCGGCGGATTTTTTGTCGGTCGTAAATTGATGGTTTTAATGGCCGGAGAAGACTTTGCCATTTCCGGGGAAATTATTAAAATTTTATTTTTAGCCACCGCGGCCATTTATCTCGCCGGACTTTTTGGCTACGTCGTCGTCGCCTTAGAAGCGCAGAAAAAAATGATTAAATACTACGCTCTTAACGCGGTAATTTCAGTTATTGGTTATTTAATTTTTATCCCCAAATATTCTTACTGGGGCGCGGCCTGGATGACGGTTTTTACCGAAGTTTTTATTTTAGCCACGGCGAGCTTGGTTATGTACCAGCATTTAAAATTCTTGCCAAATCTAAAAATATTTACCAAATCAATTTTGGCCAGTTTGGTCATGGGTGTGGTCTTATACTTTTTTCCAAACTTATCATTTGTTTCATCGGTTGTTGGCGGTGGCATTATTTATTTTGTCGCCTTATTTTATTTCCGCGGCTTGGATAAAAAAACTTTAGCTATTGTCTTGAATAAGAATCAGTCAGCCGAGGAAATCATAGAATATCAGGCCAATCCCAACAAAAACTTGAACTTAAAATAAAATATGTTTATATTTGATTTTTCCGCCGACATTCAAGCCGTCTTGAATCAATTTTGGTGGCAAATAAATTTTTTTCTTATAATTATTTTATTTGTCTTGGGATATTTTTCCGTAAAAAAACCGCTAGTAGCGGTTTGTTTAACTATTGCTTTATTGCCCACTTATTTGTTTCGTTCTAAAATTGGATTTGTTCCTTTCACCTATTTAGAACTCTGCTTGTTAATTACTTTTTTTGGCTGGCTTTTTGGCAAATGGCAAATGGCCAATAGCAAATGGCCAATAGCAAAGAGCAAAGAGCGAATGGCAGATGGCGAATGGCAGATGGCAGATGGCAGATGGCAAAGAGCAAATAGCGAAGAGCAAATAGCGAAGAGCAAATGGCGAAGAGCAAATGGCGAAGAGCAAATGGCGAATGGGAGATGGAAGATAGGAAATTTACCCATAATACTAATCCTACTTGCTTCAGCTATTTCTATTTTTTTTAGTCCCAACCTCAGCGCCGGTGCCGGTATTTGGAAGGCTTATTTTTTGGAACCAATATTATTTTTTATCGTGGTAATTAATGTCGCCAAAAATGACCATGATCGGGAAAATATTCTTTGGGCCTTGGGTTTAGCCGCCTTACCAATAATTTTCTTAGCGATTTATCAAAAATTTACTGCCTTTGGTATTGCCGAACCCGGCTGGATTTTAGCCAGTCAGCGCCGCGTTACTTCAATTTTTTCTTCACCTAACGCCGTCGGCCTACTAATCGGGCCAATCACTTTAATTTATTCTGGTTGGGTATTTGATGATTTAAAAAATATTGGAAAAACTTTAATTAAAATCTTTTTTATTATCTTCGCTTTACTCGCCTTAGTTTTTACGGTTTCCCAAGGCACATGGCTGGGCTTGGCGGCCGGTTTGGCGTTTGTCTTATTTTTTGCCTGGAACAAAAAATTAACCATAATACTTTTAACTTTAATAGCGATTATCTGCCTAGGCCTGCCGCCGATTCAGAATAAAATTTTTCCAATATTAACTTTTCAAGACGCATCCGGCCAAAATCGTATCGTTTTATGGCAGATGGCTCAAAATTACTTACTCGCTTCGCCTAAAAATTTTATTTTTGGGGCGGGTCTGAACGGTTTTGCTCAAATACAAAACCAGCTGCGCGATCCACTCAAGATGGAACCATTGCTTTATCCTCACAACATATTTTTAAATTTTTGGCTGGAAACCGGACTATTGGGTTTAATCGGACTAGTTTGGATCATGGTTAGATCTTTAAAAAAGTTATTTTTAGACGCTAATTTAAGAATTATTAGTTACAGGTTGGGTCTAGCGGCCGCGTTAATTGGACTAATAATTCACGGTCTAATTGATGTGCCGTATTTTAAAAATGATTTGGCGGTTTTGTTTTGGATAATTATTGGACTGATATAAATTAACGAAAAAAATAAACCAAAAGAAAAATCCCGCTTGGCGGGATTTTTCTTTAAGAAGCACTTCTTACGAAGTAAAATTATTTCTTGGTAATTTTTTCCAGTAGCTGCCGCGCTTTATCCTGGCCGCCCAGACCAAAGGCAATACCTCCGGCCAGCGCCAGCATAAAAACTAAACCGGTAAAAAGAATTTGGATCAGTTCCGTCGCCACTTTCAGCTGGATTAGAGCTGCCATAACCGTAAAAACCAAAATCGCCCATTTGGCTACTTGCGCTAAAAAGTCTCCGACTGTTAAGTCGGCCGCCAAAGATGTTTCCTTGACCAAGACTTGAACGAAATTGCTGATAATTATGCCAACGATCAGCATAATTATGGCCACAATCACATTCGGCAAATAGAGGACAATATCGGTTAAGAATACGGAGATCTGACTTAACCCCAAAACATCAGCCGCCGTGACCAAAACTACGACATACAAAAACCAAGTGATTAACCAGCCTAGGGCTTGGCTAATTTCGATTTTAAAGCCGATTTTTTCCAATGCACTTTTAATACCGGTGGTTTCGGCCGCCCGATCAATGTAAATCTTTTTAACCACCTGGGAAACAATTTTTCCCAAAACTCGAGCGACAATAATCCCAATGATAAAAATTAAAATCGCTCCCAGAATACTTGGAATCAAATCCACCAAACGAAACCAAATTTCGTTTAATGAAACTTTTAGAATTTCTCCCCAGTCGTTTATTGTGGTCATATTTTTTATTTCTAGAAACCAGAAGCACCGGTCGCTTTGCCTATCTGCGTAATAACAAAGTAAACCAAGGCATAAGAAACGAAAATGATAACTAGGCCGATAACACCGGCGCTAATAATCTGCTTGGCTTTGCCCACTTTTTCGTCATTGCCAGCTGCTGTCATCCAGGTAAAACCGCCGTATAAAATAATCAACACGGCAATGATACCCAAGAATCCAAGCATGTACTGAACAATCATCATAACTCCGGTCTTAAGATCAGCCGTGCCTAAACCTAAATAGGTACCATAACCTAAACCAAACTGTTCGCTCACGGCTTCGGTCACGGCTAGAGCTGGCGCCACGATCGAGCTGAACAAAACTGTGGCTGTCGCTAAAGTTGCGATCTTTTTCATTATTTCTCACCCCCTTCCTTTGGTGACGCCTGAATTTCAAGCGTCAATTATTAATTTGTACTTTTAGACTACTAATACTATAACACAAAATAAAAATTATTACTACTTTAAAAAATAATTTACAAATCGTTAAAAAAATGATAGAATAATTTTATAGAATATCCTATGCACATTACGAAAAATTCACATCAAACAAAATCGCGTCAAAAAAATGCCCTTAAGCTAAGAGTAGGAGTCTTAGCTCTTTTTGTTTTGCTTTTACCCCAGCAAATTTTTGCCCGAACTTTCAATCCTCACAATATTATTACCGACGAAGAATTAACCGATCAGGATTCGCTTTCTCAAGCGGCCATTCAAAATTTTCTAAAACAAGAAAAAAGCATTCTGGCTTCTTATCATCAAAAAGTTGACGGCCAAAGTTTATCGGCAGCCGAAATAATTTGGACCATCAGCCAAAAACACAACATCAGCCCAAAATTTCTTCTAACCACTTTGGAAAAAGAACAAGGTTTAATCCGCCGCACTTCAGCGCCGCAGAAAGCTTTTGACTGGGCTTGCGGTTACGGCTGCTTTAATAACACTTGCAAAGAAAAATTCCGCGGTTTTTACAACCAGGTCGAAGCGGCGGCCGAAACTCAAGAAATTTATCGCCAGAAGGCTGGCCAGTTTTCATTTCAAATAAATAAAACCACCATGACCAACGATGGCTTTGCCGTTACGCCGCAAAATCAAGCTACGGCCAATTTCTACATTTATACTCCCTATGTCGGTTATTCGCCGGAACTTGGCGTCATGGCGCAAAATGGCGGTAATCGACTGTTTTGGACGATTTGGCAGCGGTACTTTACCGAACAAAAATTTCTTGACGGCCAAATTGTAACCGACAATGCAAATTATTGGCTCATTACCAATAATACCAAACGAAAATTTTTGTCTCAGGAATTATTTCTGTCAGATTATAAATTGACTGATGCCATTTTTACATCCGCCAAAAATTTGGCGGCCTATCCTGATGGTTTACCGATAAAATTCGCCCAAAACACTTTGGTGAAATCAGCTATCTCCGGTCAAATCTATTTGATTGATGGCAACCAAAAAAGGCCAATTATTGAAGAGTCCGCTTTAGCCTTGTTGTCAGATTTTCATCTGGCCTTAACCGGCAATGAAATTACCAGCGTCAGCGAAGAAGACTTGCAAGATTATTCCATCGGTTCGATGATTGCTTCGACTTCAGTTATGCCTCAGGGTAAATTATACCAAGACACCAGCGGAGCCATTTGGCTGGTAAAAGACGGCATGAAATACTTGGTTGATCCCTTAGTTTGGCAAACCAATTTTAACGCCAAGCCTATGGAAACAATTGAAGCGGCCGCCTTGGAGCAATACCAAAAAGGCAGCCCGGTAAAATTTAAAGATGGCACTTTCTTGAATGTTGATGGCAGCTATTATTTAATCTCCGACGGTGAAAGAATGAAAATCAATAATTTGGGCGTTTTTGATCGTGTATTTGGTTTAGAAAAAAAGAATGGCGCCATTAAGGTTTCAGCCGCCTTGCTTAATGTTCATGCGGCTGGCGATATAATTGATTATGTCGACGACACTATTGTTGATGCTTTAAGCAACGCCTCGTCCAACGATTCCACTAACCCAGCATCCAATTTAAATTCTGGCAGCTATGAAGCCAATTTTGTCTCACAGGAGCCACAAGGTCTCGTATCAAAAACCGGCCAATCACAAAATGTAACTATCACTTTTAAAAATATCGGCAGCGCGACTTGGCAAAAAGGCCAAGTCTGGCTGGCTCACAATGACCAAGGTAAAAACACCAGTTCATTTACCATGCCGACCCAGGTTCAACTAAATCAAGACACCGTGGCGCCGGGCCAAGACGGAACTTTTACTTTCAGTTTAACGGCGCCCACGGATAAAAATGGTTTAATCGCCGAAGATTTTTCTTTATACTACAATACGCAAACGCCAACAAAAATATTTACGGTTACCAAGTTTATCTTAGTCGAAGGAGAAATTACTAAAACCAATGCCAGTGCTAACACTTCCATCACCAGTCAAATCACCAGCCAAAATTTACCGGCCAAAATTAAAAACACAGCCAAGCCGGTGGCGGTTAAAATTAAAATAAAAAATACCAGCAAAAATACCGTTTGGCTTTCTAAAAAAACTGCTTTGGAAATCTACACCGCCACCGGCGCGGCCAGCCCTTTCTATGATAAAAATGATTGGGTGAGAAAAAATGTCGCGGCCGTACCCGCCAACAAATCGAGCATTAAGCCCGGGGAAACAGCGGAATTTAAATTCACCTTGGCCGCCAAAGGTTTAAAGGCCGGCAATTACACCTTAAAATTTCAATTAAATTTGTTAGATAAAAATCAGTCCGTACTAATTAACGATAAATCGGATTGGCAGCATACCATCAAAGTTTACTAAAAACAGGCCAAAGCCTGTTTTTTATTCAGCCAAGATAGTGGCTGATTTTTATTGACCCAAATATTTGAAATGAGGCACTGTTTGTCCGTTTACTTCAACCGAGTCGACAAACAATTCTTTAGGTCGCACCCAAAGCTTTGATTCTTTATTATCATAAAGTGCTTCGTAGACCACCATGTCCTCAAGAGTTTCACTATGTTTGGCTAAACCAATTACTTTATAATCTTTATTTTTATAATGACGATAGATGCCACCAATAATAATTTCGGGCATAAATTTAATTTTAAGATTTAGTATTTTTATACATTGGTCCATGACCCGGGATAATAAAATCAGCCGCCCGCAAAACTTCATGACGGCTTTGTTCTAATTTTTTCAAATCAGTGGCGTAGGGATCAGTCAACGGTCTGCCCTGCTGCCAAAAAACATCGCCGACAATCGCCACCAAACCTGAATCAGTTTTAACTAACAAGCTTAAGGCGTCGTAATTATGGCCCGGTGTTTTTATAATTTTAATATCTTCACTCAATTGACTAGGCAAATCGTCGCAAAAACCTTTATCCCAAAGGCCAAAATATTCCACGGTTTTGGCTTGAGCAAACATGCCGATGTTGCGATAATGATCCAAATGAGAATGCGTAATAAATACGTAATTAATATCGCTGACTTTCAAACCGGCTTGAGCCAAGGCCTGAACTAGAATTTCTTGAGAATCCAAAACGCCGGGATCAACGACCAAATTGATTCCCTGATCTTTAACTAAAGTAATGCTCGGACAAGTTTTTCCCTCGCCGCTATCGCCGCTCACAAATCCCTCAACTAAGATCTGGACTGTTGCCATAAGTTTGGTTATCTTTATGTTTTCTCTTACTGACGAATTTTATAATTAAAATAATTATAGCAATAATTAAAACCAAAGCGCCAATAAAGGCCAGCAGGCCAGCGCCAAAAATGCTGTATAAAAACATAATTGGTGCTTTTCCAAAAAATTCAGATTTAAGCTGCGGCAACAACCAAAGAGTTCTAAAAATTTCAGCCAAAGAAAAATTTTCTCTTTCACCCACAGCCAGCACATACTTTCCTTCATTATCAGGGCTAAAAACTTTAATAGTATAAAGTCCGCTTGGCAATTTTGTTTTATATTCCGGGCCCTTGAAATAATCGTCATTGGCAAACTCCTCATGAAATTTCTTCCAAACAAAATTCTGACCATCCAAAGAAATCATAGGTGTGTTGGTTGAATTTACGCTAAAAACCTGAACGGAAACGTCCTGACCGATATCCGGCAAATCGGGCACCAAAACATTAATATAAAAATCAAATTCTTTGGCAGCATTAATTTGATAATACTCCGGATTGCCTTTAAGGCTGCCGTAATACGCTTTAGATACTTCGGGCAAATCAATAGTCTGCATTTCCACCCCCGAAGCCAAGCGCGGCTGATGAGCCCAAGCTAAAGTCGGCATCAAAAAAGACAGCAGGAGCGCAAAGAATATTTTCTTGGCCATAGATTTAATTAAATGTTAAATTTTGATATGGAGATAAAACCAATTCATTAATCTTGGAGTAGGGCAAAGTTGATTCTAAAATACCGGCGGCATACGGCGCGTCCTGATAGGGCTGGAAAATGAACGTTAAGCCCGAGGGAGTAAAAACAAAAGTGGATAAATTCTCGGCCTTGGGTCCCGCGCCCTGATTTAGCCAATCATCATCATTAAAACCATCTTTAGTTAAAGTCTGTTTTAGACTGGCAATCAAATCATCGGAAATAATTTTTAAATAATCATGATCAGAAGCAAAAATATCTTTTAGACCTAAATCTTTTTTATCAGCTAGAGAAAAATTAAAGGTCTTAACTAAAGTATTGCCATGAGCGCCGCCGGTGTATTGATACACTTCCAGTTTAATGCTCAAAATTTTGTCGGACAAAAAATAATTATAAGCCACATTAAAGGCAAACTTCGCGTCGCTTTCAGCCACCGGAGGATAATTTTTGTTTAATTCGGCATTCTTTTTAAATTCAGCCACTTGATTTTGAATAAATGTTTCAATGGCCTGATCAATAGCCTGATCATCAAACAAAGGATACAAGGCTTTTATTTCAAAATATTTGCCCGTTTCACCTAGGTTTTTTTCACTAGCCACTAGCGTCGTTTGAATATTATTTTGTGATTTAGTCAGAGTTTTGGCCGAAAATAATTGGTAAGCCGCAAAAACAATCAAACATAAAACGATAAAAAGAATCACAATAATGGTAATGTTTTTTTTCATGAAAGTTGTAGTTATTTTAAAAATATTTCTTTAAATTCCCGCGCGTCTTCTTGATATGATTCCAAGCTTTCTTGGCCTGAATCATTAACAAACTGCCAATGCCAAAATAATTCATTTACCACTTTAAAGCCATAAAAATCCATGACTTTTTTCTGAGTTGCTATAACTTCATCGCCGTACCAATTATGTCCCAAACAAATCAACCCCACTTCCGTGTTAGCCAAAAGATTGCTCTCACCTAAAGTCACGTGACGATTTTCAATCCAAGTCAGGCGTTCAATCAATTTTTGATACACCGCGTTCATCTGACCCCAACGGATTGAGCCGAAAAATACCACTACCTCGCTGGCAAAAAGTTCTTGGCTAATTCGCCATAGTTCATCGTCCGGATTATTAATGCTGGCCCAACAACGATGCTGGCCGCTGGGATTTTTTGATTTACTGTTCAGCTTAGCGTCTTGGGCGCCGCAGCGATTACCACTAGTCAGCGATACATTGCCTTCGCACTGGTATATTTTTAGTTTAGCGGCATTGATAATTTTGACTTTACCAGCCAGACGGCCGGCAATTTTTTCCGCCAAAAGCGTGCTCTTAGCCTTTTCATTACCGTAGCGATTAGAAGTGACCACAAACAAAATCCGATTCTTTTTTTCCAAATACTCAACAGTTTTATTAACTTGATTTTGATAAAAAGTCTTTAAGGCTTGATCGTCCATATTATTCTTTTCTCATTTGAGATAAAACAAACTTGGCTTCTTTGACTTGATTATTTAAACCCGTCGCTAAATCCTGAATTAACCAGTCTCTAACCTCCAAGGGATAAAGCAAAATCTTAGGTAGTTCGGACAAATCAACCCAACGGGGTTCATAAAAATTTTGCTCAGATTGATCACGACCTTCGTTGGCAGTTTGACCCAATTGCACCTGGCCACTCCGGTACTGACAAAGATAAAATTCGTTGATCGTGCCATCATCTAAAGTAATAACATACAACAAGCGTTCGGGCTTAACTTCAATGCTGGTTTCTTCTTTTACTTCTCTAACCACGGCTTTTTGAAAATCTTCATTTTTTTCAATCCCACCGCCGGGAAAAACCCAATACTCGCGAGTGTTCTTTCGACGAAATATTAATAAAATTTTTTCATCTTTAATAACTAAACCGGTAGCGCGATGTCTCATAGAGCTGACTGATTAATGTTTTTCATAATATAATTTTAACCTTTTTCAAGGATTTTGAACAGGCAAAAAACTAACTTGACATAATTTAGCCATACCTATACCATAGGTATAGGTATAACTCACCCAATAATCAAAATTAATATGAAAAATCCCAATAAAACCCTGCGTGATGATGCGGCCGTAAACTTCAAAAAAGCTCAAAGCCATTTGCAAAAAATTATAAATATGCTTGATGAAGGTCAATACTGTATTGATGTAATGCAGCAAAACCTGGCCGTTATTGGTTTGCTTAAGTCGGCTCATCAAATGTTAATGGAAAACCACCTCAAAAGCTGCTTTATTGGCGCCATGCAAACCAACAACTTGGCCAAAAAAAATGAAATGATTGAAGAAATTTTAAAAGTAACCAAAATGTACAACAAATAGTCGTGCCCGCTTAATTATTGCTCTTAAAAAATAATAAAAATATGCCAAAGCAAATTTATTATATCCAAGGCATGCATTGTGCCAGCTGCGAAATAAATATTGAACAAATACTCGCCAAGCATCCAGGCGTAAAAAAAGCCGATGTTTCTTTGAGTAAAAATCAGCTGACCTTAATTTATGACCAAGAAAAACCCACCATCGAGGAATTAAACAAAATTTTTTCCTCAGCCGGTTATAAATTTTCTGAAACGCCAATTTTGAGCCAGCCGATTGGCAAAATAAATTTGGGTTTACCCATACTTTACGCAGTTGCTTTAATCGGTTTATTTTTCTTACTCAACCGCTTGGGCCTGAAATTTATTACCAATATCGGCGCTGAAAGCTCACTCCCCGCTTTTTTCCTTTTTGGTTTGTTGGCCGGAGTATCCAGCTGTGCCGCTTTAATCGGCGGACTGGTTTTATCTTTATCCGAACAATGGCTACAGCTTTGTGGTCAAAGTAAAAATTTTTGGCAAAAAACCAAACCACATTTGCTTTTTAACACCGGCCGCTTAATCGGCTTCGCTTTGTTGGGCGCTGGCTTAGGTTTGATTGGTCAAAAATTAAAAATCTCCAATACTATCAGCACGCTACTAATCACTTTAGTTTCAGCTTTGATGGTAATTTTAGCTTTACAAATGTTGGGCGTAAAATCGCTGCAACGCTTTCGCTTAGCTCCACCAAAAAATCTTGGTAAAAAAGTTGCTAACTCAAGTTTTACTCAGGGCAAATTAATGCCACTTATTATCGGCTTTTTAACTTTACTTTTACCCTGTGGATTTACTCTGGTCGCCGAAGGAGCCGCGGTCATTTCCGGCAGCCCCTGGCGCGGTTTGCTAATTATGACTTTTTTCGCCTTAGGTACGCTCATTCCCCTTTTAGCCATTGGTTTGTTCAGCACCAAATTATTGCTGGAAAAAAATGGGCGGATCAATTCTTAAAAACCGCCGGTTTAATTATCATCTTTTTTGTTTTATATAATCTAAATTTTCAATTTGGCCTATATCAAAAAATCTTTGGTGCTAATCAATACAATGGCGGCTATTCAACCGAACAGGCCACATCAGCCACTCAAGTTATCAAAATTGTTTACACTTCAAACAATGATATTTCACCCAATAGTTTCACCGTCAAAGTCGGTCAAGCTGTGCGTTTGGAAATTCAAGTTAATGATACTGGCTCCGGCTGCATGGGCACGATTATGATACCCGGTCTTTATGATAAGGCCATCCCTTTAGTTAAGGGGCAAAATATTATTATGCAATTTACTCCCACCAAAATGGGAAAATATCCGATCACTTGCGCCATGGGCGTGCCCCGCGGCGCTATTAACGTTATTCAATAATATGTCCAAAAAAAATCTTCACATTCAAGGCATGCATTGCGCCAGCTGTGCCAACATCATCGAGCACCGACTGAAAAATCTTGCCGGCGTCAAAGAGGCTAATGTTAATTTTGCCACCGAAAAAGCCCAGATTGATTTTGATGAAAAAAAAGTTGACTTAAAGGCCATGAACCAAGCCGTCAATGAACTTGGCTATCAGCTTCACGATCCCGAAAAACATTCAGGCATGGATCACAGCCAGCACTTAGGCCTTAACCAAACTCAAGCCGAAAAAGAAAAAGAATTGAAATCTCAAAAAATCAAAATCAGATTTGTTATGCCCTTGGCTTTAATAGTTTTTGTTTTAATGATTTGGGATATTTTGGCCAAGGCCGCTTGGGGGGTAATCCCCATGCCAATACCGATGCCAATTTATAATAATGTAGCTTTAATTTTTGCGACGATCGTTTTATTTTGGATTGGCCAGCCGTTTCTTTTGGGCTTAGTTAAATTTATCAAATACCACGTGGCCAATATGGACACTTTAGTCGGCCTGGGAACGCTAAGCGCTTATGCCTACAGTTTGTTGGTGACTCTTTTTCCCGCGGCGCGCGATTGGCTGAATTTGCCCGAGTTTACTTATTTTGATGTAACTATTGTCGTCATTGGTTTTGTCAGTTTTGGTAAATACTTAGAAACAAAATCAAAACTAAAAACCGGCAAAGCCTTAGAAAAATTATTAAACCTGCAGGCCAAGACCGCAATTTTGTGGCGCGATCAAAAAGAAATTGAGGTACCAATCAGTCAAGTAAAAATTAATGATATTATTATAGTCAAACCCGGCGCCAAAATTCCGGTTGACGGTAAAATTATCGAAGGCGACTCAGCCATTGATGAATCAATGATTAGTGGCGAATCTTTGCCCGTGGACAAATCAGTGGGCGACAAGGTGGTGGGTGCGACTATTAATAAACAAGGGAGTTTTAAATTTCAAGCTTTGCGAATTGGCTCGGACACAGTCTTATCGCAAATTGTAAAAATGGTAGAAAACGCTCAAGGTTCCAAAGCACCCATTCAGGCTTTGGCTGACAAAGTTTCGGCGATTTTTGTGCCGGCAGTTTTAGTCATAGCAATTGTGGCTTTGGCGTTATGGTTATTGATTGGCATTCCCGCTCTCGGCTTTTCTGCCGGCTTGTCTTATGGCTTATTGTCGTTTGTCGGGGTGTTAGTGATTGCTTGTCCTTGTGCGTTAGGTTTAGCCACTCCTACCGCCATTATTGTGGGCGTAGGCAAAGGCGCCGAAAATGGTATTTTAATCAAAAACGCCGAAGCTTTGGAAAAATTAAATTCCGTGGACACGGTGGTTCTGGATAAAACCGGTACTATTACCCAAGGCCAACCGGCCGTAACTGATATTTTATCTTTGGATAAAAAATATTCTAACCAACAAATTTTAACTTTAGCGGCCAGCCTGGAGAAATTATCCGAACACCCTCTAGCTCAAGCCGTAGTCAAAAAAGCCGCCCAAGAAAAAATTTCTTTAATGGCCGTGACTGATTTTTCAGCTCAAAGCGGTGTTGGTGTTAAAGGAAAAATCAATAATGAAAATATTAGCATTCGCCGACCGGAAAAAAGTGACAATGATTCAAACTTAAAGAAATGGTCAAGCCAAGGCAAAACCGTAATTGTCATTGAAGCCCAAAATCAAATAATCGGCTTAATCGCTTTAAGCGATATTATTAAAGCCGAGGTAAAAGATGAAATCAATAAGCTGCGCCAAAAAAATATTAAAGTTATTATGTTAACCGGCGACAATCAAATGGCGGCTGAATATATTGCCCATCAAGCCGGAATTGATTTAGTCTTGGCCGAAGTCTTGCCTCAGCAAAAAGCGGAAAAAATTAAAGAACTACAAATTAACGGCGCCAAAGTGGCTATGGCCGGCGACGGGATTAATGATGCGCCAGCCTTGGTTCAAGCTGATATTGGTATTGCCATGTCAACGGGTACCGACATTGCCATTGAATCAGCCGACATCACTTTACTTAATGGCGATATTAAAAAACTGATTCAAGCAATTAACTTGGCTCACGCCACTATTCGCACGGTGAAACAAAATTTATTTTGGGCGTTTATTTATAACATCATTGGTATCCCCATTGCCGCCGGTCTACTCTACCCGATTTGGGGCATTGTCTTAAACCCGATTTTTGCCGGACTGGCTATGGCTGGTAGTAGCATATCAGTTATTGGGAATTCGTTGAGATTAAAATTAAAAAAAATTAAATAAAAAAGGACAAAATCGTACGATGACGATCTGTCCCTGAAATAGTTGCCACAACCCCGTGGAAAAATTGCGGCGGACCAAAGACCAAAACCCGAAAGGAACGAGGATCCGAAGCCCTAGATCCGACTACCGCAGGAAGCCGTGCCCCACCTGGCATCGGCAAAGCCGACGCCACGGTAGTGCAGCTCGGGCCCACCGCCGCCGCGATACAGGACGGGCACCTCGCCGGCGTCCCCGAACCGCGAACCCGGAGCATCCACGTTGTGCCGTGTCAGCACGTCCGTATGGATACCCAATGCCACGGCTTCGGTTGCCACACAACAAAGGCGGCCCTGTTCGGCGATGATTGCCTCTTCGTCTTGAGGCGCGGTTTCGTCGGTGCAGAACTGCTGGCCGTCTTCCACGTCGGTCAGCCACCAGGCGATGCCTTCGGGCAATTCTACCTCGTCGGTGATCTCGTCGTCGGCCAAGTAGTTGGTGCCATTCTTGTCGCCGAGCTTGACCATCGGCATCTGGATGCTCGCCGTGAGGTGTTTCTTGCTGATCGCGGCAAGCAAAGGCACG
>JBAYMO010000009.1:0-43854 GCA_041663485.1 Candidatus Buchananbacteria bacterium
CACCGGCCGGGTTTATCAATCAGTCATTCAGCGTGAAAGAAATTTAGAATATGGTGGTAAATGCGTGGAAGTGGTGCCTCATATTCCCGAAGAAGTTATTAGAAGAATTAAAAAGGCCAGCCAAAAAGCTAAGGCTGATGTCACAATAGTTGAAGTTGGTGGGACGGTTGGGGAATACCAAAATATTTTATTTTTGGAAGCCGGTCGATTAATGCATTTTAATAATCCCAAAGACGTTTTGTTTGTTTTGGTTAGCTATTTGCCGATTCCCAGTACTTTAGGTGAGATGAAAACTAAGCCGACGCAATATGCCGTTCAACAAGTAAATTCTGCCGGTATTCAGCCTGACTTTATTATTTGTCGCTCGCAATTTCCCATTGATGAGCCGCGCCGTAAAAAAATGTCGACATTTTGCAATGTAAACAAAGAAGATATTATCTCCAATCCTGATGTTGGCTCAATTTATGAAGTGCCGTTAATTTTGGATAAAGATCGAATGGCTGAAAAGATTTTAAAAAAATTAAATTTGCGGCCGAAAAAGAAAAATTTACAGGAATGGCAAAAAATGGTTAATTCGTTAAGGCGTTTTGACAAAACAGTTAAGATTGGCATTGTGGGTAAATATTTTGCCACTGGTGATTTCATTTTGCCTGATGCCTATATTTCTGTCATCGAATCATTAAAACATGCTGGTTGGGCTAATAAAGTAAAGGTAGAAATCGATTGGATAAATTCTGATGCTTATGAGACTAGTCCGAGCTTGGTTAAAGAACTGAAAAATTATGATGGCATCGTCGTCCCGGGCGGTTTCGGTAAGCGGGGCATTGAAGGTAAGATTTTAGCCATCAAGTATGCCCGTGAAAATAATTTACCATTTTTAGGTTTGTGCTACGGCATGCAATTGGCTACGATTGAATTTGCCAGACACGTTTGTGGCCTCAAAGGCGCTCATACCACCGAGATTGATCCCAAAACTAAATTTCCGGTTATTCATATCATGCCGGATCAAGCCGATAAGCTGGCGAAAAAACAATATGGTAACACGATGCGCCTAGGAGCCTATCCGTGTGTTTTAGATAAAAAGTCAGCCAGCTATAAATATTATGGTACGGCTAGAATTAGCGAGCGTCATCGCCATCGCTATGAATTTAATAATGATTTTAGAGCACGGTTGACGAAAAAAGGTCTAATCTTAGCCGGTGTCTCACCGGACAAAAAATTGGTTGAAATTGTTGAGGTGCCGAATCATCCATTCTTTGTCGGTACGCAGTTTCATCCGGAGCTGAAATCGCGGCCGCTTCATCCGCACCCGCTTTTTGTCGGCTTAGTCGGTGCCGCCAACAAAAGAAAAAATCAGTAATTATAAATATAAAAAATCCGTAGAATCGTGCAGGGCACAGCTCTACGGATTTTTTATATTATGCCGCGTCAGGTTGGTGAAAAAAAAGAAAGCCGGTTGTGCCGGCACCTTTTTACTTCGCCAAATCCTGGCTGAAACAAACAGCCAGGATAAAGTTATTTTATAATTGGGACGACGTTAACAAACTTCGCCCATTCTAATTGGCCATTGAACTTCTTGATTTTTTTGCGGCTAAATTTAACAAAGCCGGCTGCCATAGCAAATAAGGTATCATCATTACCTTTTTTAACATTCTTTCCAGCTCGAATTTTTTGGCCACGTTGACGGACAATAATACTGCCGGTTTGAGCGAATTCGCCTTCGTATAGTTTGGTACCTAGGCGTTGCGCTTGGGAATCTCGGCCTAAACTAGTACTGCCGCCTGCCTTCTTATGTGCCATAAGATCAGATTATTATTAAAAAGATAGATATAGTATAAATTATTCGAGGCTAATTGTCAAGAAATATAAGTTGTTGTATACTTCGTATATATGAAAATAAAAATTTTTTCTTTAATTTTAGTGATTTTTTTTCTGGCTGGATGCCAAACAGTATCAAAGTTACCTTTGGTTCAGGAGAATGAGCCTGGCTCTGATACCAGCGCCACTTCGTCGGGAAAAACCGATTCCACAGCGTCAAAACCAGTGGCTGAAGAAATTAAGCCGACCGTTACCGTCAAAATTCCAGCAAAACCTACCAACAATAATGCTGCCGCTGAAACTAAGCAGCCTGTTTTTTTTGATTTGAAGGTGGGCTGGGGTGGTCAAGCGCCATATGCAAATTGGGACGCGCTGCACGAAGAGGCTTGTGAAGAGGCGAGCATGATTATGGCCAGTTATTATTTCAAGGGATTATCGCTGACTGCTCATCTGACCGAACAGGGGATACTAAGTTTGATAAAATGGGAAGAAGCCCATGGCTATCAAGTCGATGTTTCGGCTGATGAAACCGTAACAATTTTAGATGAATATTTTAATTTAAAATCCCAAGCCAGCAATCAAGTCTCGGTTGAAAAAATTAAATCTGAGTTGTTAAAGGGGAACTTGGTTTTAATTCCGGCGGCCGGACGTTTATTGGGTAATCCAAATTTCAAAGGTGAGGGTCCAATTTATCACATGCTGGTAATTCGCGGTTGGGATGATAAAACCGGGGAGTTTATTACAAACGATCCCGGAACGCGAAAAGGTGACGGTTATCGTTATAAATACGCCGTGCTTTTAAATGCTGTTCACGATTGGAATGCTGCGTTGGCGTCCGAAGGGATGACTAATGAAGAAATGGCACAAGGCAGAAAAGTAATAATTATAGTTAATAAATAATTTTTCTCATAAACCAGTCCCGCCAAACGGGACTGGTTTATAATTAGCTTGACATAATATTTAGATTTGTTAAGATGTAAATACCAACTCTTTTGGTAGGTATTAACTATGAAATTTTCCACCCGTTCATCTTATGGCTTGAGAGCCTTGGCACATTTGGCCAAATATTATGGCAACAAACCTTATTCTTTGGCCAAAGTGGCTCAAGAAGAAAAGATTTCTCAAGCCTATTTAGAAAGACTATTTTCTCGGCTCAAAAAAGCCGGAATTTTGGTTAGTTCTAAGGGGATGGCCGGTGGTTATCAATTAGCAAGAAAACCCGCTCAAATCTCAATTTTGAGCGTTATAGAGGCGCTTGAAGGGACAGTCTCAGTCTTTAAATGCCTGGGAGTTCGAGGTGATTTGATTTGTTCTCAAAAATCTTGCCCTTCGGGCTTTGTTTATCAAAAAGTTCAAAAAGCTTTAACGGACAGTTTGAGTTCTATGACTTTGAATGATCTAATAAAAAATAATTAATATTTTACTACTTTAATATCTCAATATGGCCTATTCCGAACTGGTGATGCAACATTTCACCAATCCACATAATCAAGGACAAATTACTGATGCCGACGCCATCGGTGAAGTTGGTAATCCTCTGTGTGGCGATATGATGAAAATTTATATCAAAATTGCTAAAAGCAATACGGATGATCGTTTAGATGACAAAATTTCAGAAGTAAAATTTGAAACCCTGGGCTGTGCCGCGGCTATTGCTTGTTCTTCAATTTTAA
This sequence comes from Candidatus Buchananbacteria bacterium, assembly GCA_041663485.1. GTDB lineage: Bacteria > Patescibacteriota > Patescibacteriia > Buchananbacterales > UBA6539 > 02-FULL-45-11b. Next base: position 3,492 of record JBAYMO010000009.1, read on the forward strand.
CCGATATGGCTTTAGGTAAAACTTTAGCCGAAGCGTTTAAAATTGAAAAGGCTGATATTGTTAAGGGCTTGGGTGAATTGCCACCGGTCAAAGTTCATTGTTCAGTGCTGGCCTCCGATGGTCTGAAAGTGGCGATTAAGCAGTATTTGGAAAAATTTGGGGTTTTGGATCAGTATGAAGAAATTAAAAAGTTTAACGTTCAAGAGTGTATTCATGAATAAAAAAATTAGATATTAAAAATTAATTGAATAATTATGGAAGAAGAAATAAAAAAAGTACTTGCTGATGTCCGACCCAGTTTACAAGCTGATGGTGGGGACGTAGAATATGTCGGTTTTGACGAAAAAACCGGTATAGTTAAGGTGAAGTTGCAGGGCGCTTGCTCGCATTGCCCCATGTCGACTTTGACCTTAAAAGAAGGTATTGGCCGGGTTTTGAAAAGCAAAATTGTGGGCGTAACCGATATTGAAGCGGTTTAAGTTTAATTCTTATTTTATGAATAAAATTTATTTTGACCATTCGGCTACCACGCCAGTTGATGAAAAAGTTTTAGCGGCTATGCTGCCATATTTCAGCAAAATTTACGGTAATGCTTCATCAATTCATAATTTTGGCCAAGTGGCCATTCGGGCTGTCGATGACGCCAGAGAAGTTGTGGCCGATTTTTTAGGAACAAAAACCAATGAAATATATTTCACTTCCGGTGCGACTGAAAGTGATAATTTGGCAATTCTGGGTTTAGCTAACTTGGGCGAGCACATTATTACCACTAAAATTGAGCATCCGGCTATTTTGGAAGCGGCTCAAGAAATGGAAAAAAGGGGAGTCCAGGTTACTTATTTGCCGGTTTCCCAAGAAGGGTTGGTTTCGGTTGAGGACGTAAAGAATGCAGTTAAGGAAAATACCAGATTAATCTCAGTGATGTATGTTAATAATGAAATTGGCACTATTCAGCCGATTGCGGAAATTGGCCAATGGCTTAAAGAGTTGAATCACAATCGCGAGAAAAGAATTTATTTTCATTCTGACGCGGTGCAGGCGACTAATTATTGTGAAATGAATGTTGATCAATTAGGCGTTGATATGCTTTCTTTATCTGGACATAAAATTTACGGACCAAAGGGCATCGGCGTTTTATATAAAAGGGCTGGCACACCAGTCAGACCCCATCAATTTGGTGGGCATCAGGAATCCAGTTTGCGGCCAGGTACTTTGAACGTACCGGGCATTGTCGGTTTGGCTGAAGCGATCAAACAAGTGATGGCCAATAAAAATGATTCAGAAAAAATTATGAAGATGCGTGATCGGTTAGTTAAAGAAATTCTGGCCGCTATTCCAAACTCGCAGCTTAATGGCGATTTAATAAATCGTGTACCGGCTAATGCCCACTTTAGTTTTTATGGTGTGGAAGGCGAAAGCATGTTGATTTTGCTTGACCAGGCTGGTATGGCTGTGTCTACCGGTTCGGCCTGTTCCTCTGGTTCTTTGGCTCCTTCGCATGTTCTCATGGCTTTGGGTTTGGAGCCGCTTTTGGCCCATGGCAGCTTAAGAATTACTTTAGGTAAGGACAATACCGAAAAAGAAATTGATATACTAGTAAAAACTTTGCCACCAATAATTGAAAAATTAAGAAAGATTTCCCCAATTAAATAAACTATTTAAAAAATACGGCCGCCAAGCGGCCGGATTTTTTGGTAGTGATTTTATTTTTTCTCAAGAATATTGGGCGTGGTTGTTGATTTATAAAAGAATGGATCTCGAACCGTTGATAAATTTATCCTATCAGTAGAAGTAGTTTTTTCGTCTAAAAATTTTAGGGTTTTGGTAATTTGTTCCATGTCTAAAGCCTCAGGCGCGATTTCTTTTTTCTTAAGAATCACTTCCTGGGCCTGGGCAATTGTTTGGTAAAGATTTTCGTAAAGGAAATAACCTAAAATTGAAAAAAGGCCCAAAACGATCAGGGTAAAAATGAAATAAAGATGCTTCAAGTAATTAAGGTTGATCAGTTGGCTTGGTATTTTAAATTTAATTTTCATAGCTATTGAATAACTTTTAAAGAAAAAAATTCTCCCCGCAAATCGGCCGAAACAGAATTATCATCCAGATTTGAATTGAGGGAAAATGAACTTAGGTTGAAATTGTAGTGATTCTTTTCCAAATCTTCAATATATTTTAAAATGCCAAAATATTTGCCTTGCACGTGTAATGTCAAAGGCGTCGATTGGTAGGTGCCATGGTCAATATTATTGCCTAGCTGGATTGTTTGGATTAACTCATTATCAACAGCGATCTTTTCCAGGGCTGTGACAAAATCCAGTTCTTTACCTGCTCCCACGAAAATACTTTCAAGTTTTTCTTTTTGCGGCTTTACATTTTCAAAGTCTTTAATTACTTGCCTGAGCAGCTGGCTCCGGAGGTATTTTTTTTCCAGATCAACCCTTTCGTCATAAATTATTTTTTTCGTTTGTTCAATTTGTTTGGCGGTCGGAATGATAACTAAAATCACTACCACGATTGTTGAGGCTAGGATAAATCCCGTAAATATCAGTAATTTTCTTTTAACGTTCATAGTTTTTGATTTTGCTTAAATCAATATCGGCTTTTAGATTGAAATTAATATCGTCTTTTTTTAATAGATTGTCGATCGGTATAGTAATGTTTGAGAGTTCCTCTCTTTTGCCAAAATTGTTTTTAAGCTCCAAAAGATCGTTGCGTGAATTGGCGAAACCGGTTATCAATATTTTGTCGTTGTTCAGTTCTAAGGAGTAAATAACCAAATTATTTGGCAAATCGCCAGAGAGATTAACTAAAAAGTTTGACCAGGGAATAAATCCGTTTTCAATTTTTTCGATTGCCTGCACGGTATTGTTAAAATCTTTTATCTCATGGTTGAATAGTTTGGCGTAGCGGGTGGTTAAGGTTGATTCTGCGACGATTTTAGCAAAATTATCATCAATAATCGCTTTGCTTGTTAAGAGAATAATGGCAACCAAAGAAACTAACAAAAAAATATTGATAACGGAATTTCTTATCACAATAAAAATTTGGGTTAACTGAATATCCTTCTTTTTTTCCGCCGGTATAAGATTTAAGGTAATCATATTATTCTTTATCAAACGCTCTTAAGGCTAAACCAATGGCGGTCGTAAATGAGAGAGCCTGATTTTTATTTAGGGATAGTTTTTTATTCAAACTCAAATTGGTTAGTGGATTGCCAATTTTAACCGGCAATTTTAATTTTTCTGAAAGTAATTTATCTATTTCGGAAAAATTTGCGCCACCACCGCAAAGGATAACCTCGGATATTTGGTTGTTGTAGTTACTTTGGTAATAAAAAATTGATTTTTTTATTTCTTTAGCTAAGTTATTGACCGTGGTCAGTAGAATTTTTCTTAAAGCCCCGTCGCATTTTTGCGGATCAAGTCCGCAGACAACCTTGGCTTTCTCTGCTTTGGCTGGGTCAAGTTGGAGCGTGCTGGTAATTGTAGCCGTAATTTCTTTGCCAGAAATGGGCAAACTGACCGTAAATTCCGGCATACCATGGTCGCAAACAATTAAGCCGGTTCGAGTGGCGCCAAAATCGATTATGACTTTGGGTTGAGTGTCATTTTTAGCTAAGAGGCTGCGAATGATCGCCGCGGCTTCAATCTCAAAAACATGAGGAGTTAGCCCGCACTTTTCGATTATTCTGAAATAATTATCAACGATATCTCTCGGGGCGGCGCCAATTAATATTTTAAACGATTCTTTGGTCTTTTCTAGAACCTGCCAGTCGAGGTATATTTCCTCAAAGGTTAGCGGAATGTGATTTTTAATTTCTTGTTTAATAAAATCAAGCAGTTGCTCGTCATTATTGGCGGCCGGGGTTTTGATTATCTGAATAAAAGTTTTAGTTTCTGGTAAAACTGTAATTAAATTTTTTCCTTTTATTTTTTTGCCTTGCGAGTTTTTCAGTAATTTTTTTACTTGGGCGATGAAAGTTTCTTCGTTTTTTACTTCACCGTTACTAATAACATTCGGTTCCAGTCCCGATTCGGCATAGGAAACAATAAAAATTTTTTTGCCTCTTTTTTCTAATTTAACCAGACGGATGGCTCCGTCGCTGATATCGAGGCTGAAAAGATTGTTTAGTCCGTTTATTACCATATTTGTTTAACTCTATTATTATACCAGACTCGTCAATAATTTTTAATATTCTTCCTCCCAATGATCAATTTGAATTAAAGGTGAGTTGGGATTATTGACTGGATCGGTGGCGTCTTCAATGTATTCTGGCGTGTAATTGATTACGATCGCGCCGCCGGCTGAAGTGATGCTTGAATCAAAACCGGCCACCGCGCCATTGATGGTAAAATCAGTTCCGGCGCTGGTTAAACTCAAGGTGCTGCCGGAATAAATCAAACCATCGGCTTTGACTTGGCCGCCAGCCGCCACAAAACTGACCGATTCCTCGGCCAAAAGGCCGGCGCCATAGGCACTGTTATAGTTAATTGTAAAATTTTGTCCGGCGCCAATAAAACTGAAACCGCCATTTACCACTAGAATGCCGTTAATGGTCATGTTTTTCCAAAGAACCGTGGCATCGCCATTGACAAAGGTTATGCCATTCAGAGTTGTATTGTTGGGTAAAAGAAAAAATTGGGTGGCGGTGTAGGTGGCGGTGGCTCGATTTTTCCAGGAGTTTGGGTCAGTAGAATCAAAGTCAACTTTTAGCATTTCTACCGTGGAAGTAGGCACGCTTTTTGTGCTGTTATTTAAAGTTAATTTGCCGCCGGCATTGACTTTTAAAACATTGCTGGATGAAACAATGCCGTCATTGACTACTACTTCTGCTCCTTGAACTTTGAAAACCTGGTTTGAGTGGAGCCGGCCGCCATTGGATATTAAAACAATACCCGCGCCAGTAAAAGTAAAATTGCCGTTTTGCTGTGAGCCACGGCCGCCGGAGAAAGTGGAAAACGGCCAGGACGTGCCGCTGCCGTTGGGTTTTGAAATGTAAGATTTAACCACTCGCTGCGCACTTCTTTCGCCGACGAGATAAGTGGAGGTTGAAATTACCCAAGCTTCACCGGGAGCCGTATTGACCACGCCGACTTGGTAGGAAGCACTGTTGTCATCAAAAACCTGGCTACGATTTATGTTATTTGATCCAAGATTCAAAGTACCGGCCACAAAAGCTTCGCGCGTGGTCGTGTTGTTTTGAATCTTCCAAAGCATGTCGTGAATGCCAGTTTCAGCGAGATAGTAATCTTTGGTAGCCGTCAGTTGGGCGTTGGAGATTTTACTTTCCGAAGTCGCGCTGGAAATTAAATAAGAGCCGACGATGAGCAAAGAAACCAAAACCAGCACTGAGGTGATTAAGACAAAACCGGATTGATTGTTTTTGAATTTAGGCATTCTAAATATTACGGGGGTTGACCAAAGATTTAACTTTCATTTGGGTGCCGTTTTTCTTCATGATTAAATCAATATTAATATTGCCTTGGCCGTAAAAGTTTAGACCATCAAAATATTCACCAATTATCTTTCCGGCCGGATCGTCATCAAGTGATTTGGGCGTGGGCGAACCAAAGGCATCGACATCGTTATAGTGAACATAAGTATTCGGGTCAGAATCAAAATAGTAGGCCGTGGTTTGTTTTAGCAGCTGGCTATTTGATAAATAATATCTGATGTAAGTAATTTGGGTAATGTCGTGGCCGTCTTGAAAAACCAATTCGTGCTGGACAGTCTGACTATTTGAATCATCAATCGGCAAGCTGGTAACAATTTGTTTGGCTTGTCTGATTTCTCTGGACATTAAATCAAGAGCCACGCGCGAATTCTGAATCAATTCGGCCTTGGTGTTGGCGCTTTTTATGGATTTTTGACTCAAAAGAAAAATTGAAGAAATTAAAATAATAATTAAAACCATAATGACGGTTGAAATTATTACTTCCGTTAGGGTAAATCCCGAATTTTTTTGTAGCCGAACATTCATAAGAAATTAAAAATCCGTTACCATTGATCTCAAAATTATTGATTTTTCCCGTGAGCCGATAGGCGATGGCCAAAAAACTGTAACCGTAATTTTTTTAAAACCGTGGTCGGTTTGGGTTTCGGCCAGATTGTTGTCAACATAGGCCACTTCGCTTTTTCTTTGATAATTGTATAAATAGTCAGTGGTGGTCGCCGCAAGACGATGTTTAGCTTCAATCGTGCCGATGTCAATGCTGTCATAAGGTTCAGCTTGAATTTCTTCAATTTTGGCCATGGCTAAATCTGAAGCCGTGGATAAACTTTGTGAATCGCCGATTATTTTTTGGCTGAATGGAAAAAATTGCGTTACCGCTAAAATACCAATTAACAAAATCGAGACGGCTACGACGGCTTCAATAATAGAAAATCCTTTTTTATTCGACGATTTGAACATACCCGGAGGGTTTAATGCGTAAAGTGGATGTTTGATTGATGGTATTGGCTAAATAAATTTCGCCGGCTTCTACGACTCCGCCCGTGGAAATAAAATGAATGGTATTGTCAGTTATGCCCACCACTGAGCTGATCTTCGTTTCCGAATCCAATTTTACGTCCTTGATTACTTCGTCGGTGCCAGCGTTAATTATTTGGTAATGACTATTATCGTCTTGAGCAAAAAGTCTAACTAAAAAAATATTTTGCGTGGTAATCGCCAGCTGCTGAGCGTAGCGGATATTGGTGGCCAAAATGCGCGACTCGCCCCGAAGCTTTGAACCCTTTTGGTAATTAAGAAACGACGGCACGCTCACCAAAGTAATTAAAGTAATAATACCGATAACGGTTAGGGTCTCAATCAGTGATATGCCGGATTTTTTATATTCTTTCATGTTTTTAAATACTTTGACCCAAGGTATACATAGGCAAAATGACAGCAATGGCCATGGCGCCAACCGCTACACCTAAAATTATCATCAAAACCGGCTCCATAATTGAAGGCAAATTACTCATAGTTTGATTAACGCCTTCTTCATAAAAAATCGCTGACTCCTGCAAAATATTATCCAGTTCGCCGGTTTCTTCGCCAACGGAAATCATTTGTAATACCACGGGCGGAAAAAGCTTGGGGTAGGGAGCTAGCGAATCTTTAATGCTCACGCCTTTTTTTATTTTTTCTTGCGCCTCAACTAAAGCTTTTTTGTAAGCGACATTGCCTAAAACTTTTGAGGTAATCTCAAATGATGAAACGATGGGAATATCGGTTTTTAAAAGCGAGCTGATGGTGCGGCAGAATCTGGCTAAGTTTATTTGCCGGATAATTTTACCGACGATTGGAGTTTTAAGCAGTAGATAATGAAAAACCGCTTTACCTTTGGGCGTAGCCGTGGCTCGCTGGAAAATAATGATGCCAATAATCAGTCCGACTAAAACGTATAGGCCGTTGGCTAAGAGAAAATCACTGATAAAAATTAAAATCCTGGTGGGTAAAGGCAAGTCGACGTTCATTTCTTTGAAGACGCCGGTCAAAGCGGGAATCACGTAAACGGCCATAATAACGCCAATCGCGCCCATCATGACCACCACGATACTGGGGTAAATCATAGCGCCTCTGACTTTGGCGATTATTTCATGATCCTTTTTCATCTGCAAGTGCAATTCGTCCAGGACTTCTTCAAGCTTACCGGAAGTTTCCCCGGCTTTAACCATATTAATAAATAGTTCGCCAAAAACTTTCTGATATAGCTCTAAGCCTTTGGATAAAGTATTGCCCTTTTCCACCGCCGTCTGTAAGTCGGAAAGAATGATTTTTAAAGATTTTGATTCGGTCTGAGCGGACAGGGTTTTGAGTGCCAAAGCCATGGAAATGCCGGCTTTGAGCATGACGCCCAGCTGTTGAATAAAAAAAATCTTTAACGACAAAGAGATCTTTCGTGGCTTATTCAGCCAAATCATTATTTTGGATGGTGATTTACCGTTTAGTTGCATTTAAAAAATTATTCTTTAGTTACCCTGAGAATTTCTTCGATGGTGGTGATGCCATTTTTTGCTTTAAAAAATCCATCTTCCAAGATAGTGATCATGCCTTCGGCTTTGGCCGCTTCATAGATTTCTTTAGCTGAAGCGTCTTTTAAAATCAGTTCGCTGATTTTTGGGGTAATTTCCAATACCTCATAAATACCAATTCGACCCTTGTAACCGGAATTATTACATTTTTTGCAGCCTTTGCCGCGGTAAAAGAGAAGCGAGGTTTTGCTTTGCTTGGCTGTTACCATACCCTCGGTTTCCAAAGTTTTTATTACTGATTCAAGATTAACCTGTTTTTCTAGTTTGGAAATTTCTTCCTTGGTCAAAGTATAACTTTCCATGCAGTCCTGACAAATTTTTCTTACTAAACGCTGGGCAATAATTAGATTGGTCGTTGAAGCAACCAAAAAAGAGGGGACGCCCATCTCGGTTAAGCGCGGCAGGGTGGTGGGAGCATCGTTGGTATGTAAAGTCGATAAAACCAAATGACCGGTTAAGGCGGCGTGAATGGCAATCTCGGCGGTTTCTTGGTCGCGAATTTCTCCGACCATGATAATATTCGGGTCTTGGCGCAGAAACGCTCTGAGGCCCGAGGCAAAAGTGTAGCCGATTTTTGTGTTAACTTGAGTTTGATTGAGCCCCGGAATACGATATTCGATCGGATCCTCAATGGTGGTAATATTGACCTCCGGCTTATTTAAGATATTTAAAATCGCATAAAGCGTGGTGCTTTTGCCGGAGCCGGTCGGGCCGGTAACTAAAATCAGACCGTGAGGTTTTTTAAAATTACTTTTAATTATTTCCAGAGGTATTTTTTGGAAACCAAGATTATTCAAATCAATCAGACTGCTTTTTTCGTTTAAAACGCGCAAGACGACTTTTTCTCCATCATAAGTTGGAATAATGGAGACACGAAAAGATACTTTGTAGTCTTTAGTGGAAATTTTGAAACGGCTGTCTTGTGGCAGGCGGTGTTCGTCTATTTTAAGATTGGCCAGAATTTTAATTCTGGCCACCAGGCCGGCATGAACCGATTTAGGCAGAGTCATGACATTTCTTAAAATTCCATCAATTCTATAACGCGCCACTACTTCTTTTTCCGTCGGTTCGATGTGAATATCGGAGGCATTTTCAAAAATCGCGTATTCCAGCAGGGTATCGACGATTCTGATTACCGGTAAATCCTGAGCCAGTTCTTTAAGCTTGGTCTGGCCTTGAGGCTCGCTTTCTTTCTCTTTGCCGTCGCCGTCTTCTGTTAATTCTTTGAATTCCGCCTGCAAACCCTTGTGATAATTTTTCAGAGCCTCATTAATGGCGCCCGGGGTGGCTAAATAGATTTTTGTGGTCAAGCCGGTTTTTTTTCTTAAAAATTCAAAAATTTGCAGATCTTGCGGATTAAGCGAAGCAATTCTGAGCTCAAGATCGTTTTTTTCAAAGGCGACAATCTTGTGAGTGTTGGCAATTGGTTCGGGAATTAAAAAAAGGATATCTTTGCGGATATTCTTCGTGTCGAGGTTGATAAAAGGCAACTCAAAGTATTGAGCCGCGGTCTGGTAGATATTTTCTTCGTTGAGGATTTTTTCGCCGATTAAGTATTCTTCCAGGCCCAGGTTTCTTTTTTTGGATTCTTGATCGTATAAATCCAGATCCTTTTTGGTCAGGGTGTTGGTTTCTTGCAAAATAGTAGAAAGCTGTTCTTGGCTAAACATAATTTGTTACCATTTTATTGACTTGATGACAATATTATAACATAAACCTTTTTTTAATGGAAGTTTTTTAGAGTAGACAAAATCCGGATTTCCTACTAAAATTAGAAAGTAATCATTGGTTTGATTTATCTATGTTCAAGTACGACAGTTATACTACTATTTTGATTAATTCCTTGTTTCGTGACCGCATCGTTAGGATGCTTTTTTTGCTGGCCTTATTAATTGATGTTCTGATTTGGTTTTTCTTGGGCTGGTCGGTCCGTGATTTGCCGGAATCGATTCCTCTTCATTATAACATTTATTATGGTATTGATTTGTACGGCAATTGGTATGAGATTCTTTATTTGCCGGCCGTGGGTTTATTATTCTTGTCTATAAATTTTATCTTGGCGCTGTATTTGTACAGCCGGGAAAAAATTCTCAGCTACTTTTTAGCCGCGGTCAGTTTTTTGGGCTTATTTTTTTTGGCCTTGGCCGCGATTTTTATCACCTTAACCAATTATTGATTTTATGATTAGTCTGCAGATCACCAAAGTTTTTCTTTTATCTACGGTTTCTTTTTTAGTCGCTTTGGCTTGGACGCCGTTTTTGACGCATCTGCTATATAAATATAATTTAGGCAAAGGAATCAGAGACGCCAAATCGGCACCGATTTTTGCTTTGATGCATCAAAAAAAAGCCGGTACGCCGGTGATGGGTGGAGTGTTGGTTTGGGTAACCACTTTGTTTTTAATCACTGTGATTTCTATTCTAGCTAATTTTTTCGATGGCTTCTGGGGCCATTTGAATTTTTTATCCCGCAGTGAAACTCTTTTGCCTTTAGGCGCCCTGGTCAGTTCGGCTCTGATTGGCTTAGTGGATGATTTTGTTGATATTTGGCGGATCGGTAAAAATGGGGGTGGTTTAAGAATGCGTCATCGTTTTATCATCTATGGCGTCATTGCTCTAATTGGCGCTTTGTGGTTTTACTACAAACTCGGCTGGACGATTTTTTATATTCCTTTTTTAGGCAATATTGATGTCGGCTGGTGGTATATTCCGATTTTTGTTTTTATTATTACCGCGACGGCTCACTCGGTTAATTTAACTGATGGGCTGGATGGTCTGGCCGGGGGCACGCTCTTGGCAGCTTTTGGGGCTTATGGCGCCATCGCTTTTGCCCAAGGCCGGTATGATTTGGCGACTTTTTGCGGCGTGATTAGCGGAGCGCTTTTGGCTTTTCTTTGGTTTAATATCAATCCCGCCAGATTTTTTATGGGTGATACCGGTTCAATGTCTTTGGGCGTTACTCTGGGCGTGATTGCCATGCTGACTAACTGCGCTTTACTATTGCCGATTATCGGTTTTGTTTTTGTGATTGAAACTATTTCGGTTTTAGTCCAAATGTTTTTTAAGAAAGTGTTGGGTAAAAAACTTTTTATTTCCTCGCCCTTGCATCATCATCTCGAAGCCATTGGCTGGCCGGAACCAAAAATTGTCATGCGTTTTTGGGTCATTGCCGCTATTTCTTCGGTGGTCGGACTAATTCTTTTTTTGATGGAAAAAATTTAGCTTTTTAATATTCATGTTAAACAATAATTTCAAATATAAAAATTTGAAGGTGACGGTTATGGGTTTAGGCTTGCATGGTGGCGGACTCTCAGCGGTTAATTGGCTAGTCAAGCAAGGCGCTAAGGTAACGGTTACTGATTTAAAAAACTCAAAGCAACTTGAGTCTTCTTTAAAAAAAATTAACTCAAAGAAAGTTAAATTGGTCTTGGGCGGTCATAAAAACCGTGATTTTACCGACGCGGATATGATTGTGCAAAATCCCGGTGTGCCCAGGGAATCGGAATTTTTAAAAATGGCCCAAGAGGCAGGCGTAGAAATTGAAAACGAAGCCAGCATATTTTTTAAAAATTGTCCGGCTAAAATTATCGGCGTAACCGGCACTAGAGGCAAATCAACTACCAGTACTTTAATTTATGAAATTTTAAGGCTTGGGAATAAGAAAGTTTGGTTGGCGGGCCAGCCACAAAAACCCATGCTGGATATAATCGATCGGGTTAAAGCCGATGATTTGGTGGTTTTAGAGCTTTCCTCCTGGCAGCTGGAAGTTTTAGGCACACAAAGAATTTCACCTCATATTGCCGTAGTAACGAATGTTTATCCGGATCATTTGAATCGTTATCGCAGTTTGGCTGACTATTCGGCGGCTAAAGAAAATATTTTTTTACATCAAAACCAAGACGATATTTGCGTTTTGAATTTAGATAATATCGACACTGGCAAAATGGGGAAAAAAGTTGTTAGCCATAGATTCTGGTTTTCTTTAAGAAGTTTTTCTGAACAAAATGGCAGCTTCGTGAGAAACCAAAAAATTTGGTTTCGCTTCAACGGCCAAGAAAAGCTAATTTGTTCGGTCGGTGATGTTAAACTATCGGGTCAACATAATTTGAGTAATGTTTTGGCGGCTGTTGGCGTGAGCGGAATTTGTGGTTTGTCATCTGACAAAATAAAAAAAGCAGTCAATAAATTTTCTGGCTTGCCTTATCGCTTGGAATTAGTTAGAGATTTGCGAGGCATAAAGTATATCAATGACACGACGGCCACCACGCCTGACGGCACCATGGCGGCGCTGAAAGCTTTGGGTAATAACAAGATTATTTTGATTGCCGGTGGAGACTTTAAAAATATTCCCAATCAAAAATACGCGGAATTGGCGAAATTGATAAATAAACATTGTCAGGCGGTGATTTTGTTTTCCGGCCGGGGTAGCCAGCAATTAATTCCGTATCTGGTTAAATTAAAATTCAGACCCCTAATTACTGAAATTGATAAAATGACTAACGCTATCGCGTTGGCCAACAGTCTGGCTCAAAAATCAAATACTATTCTCTTGTCACCGGCTTGCGCTTCATTTAATTTGTTTATCAATGAATATGATCGGGGTGATCAATTTAATCAAATTGTTAAAAGTTTGAAATAGTAAATGTATAAATTAAGACATTTCAAAAGACAAAACAATTGGCTGAGTCGCTTAAAATTAAAGGCTAACTCGGCGATAAGTAAGCCCGATTATGTTTTAGTGGGATTGTTTTTCGGCCTCATTGTTTTTGGCTTAATCATGCTTTCATCCGCGTCCAGTGTTGAGTCCTATCGGCGTTTTGGCGGAACTTATGCCATAATCTGGCGGCAAATATCGCGCGGTTTTTTGCCGGGCTTGATTTTATTTTATATTTTATCGCGTTTCGATTATCGGCGCTTGGAAAAAAAATCAGTTCATTTCTTTTTCGCGTCACTGGTGATGTTGATTTTAGTTTTTATTCCAGGCATCGGCGAATCTTACGACAAGGCAAAAAGCTGGATAAATATTTTTGGCATACCTTTCCAACCGGCTGAAATCGTTAAATTGTTTTTGATTTTTGCTTTGGCCGGCTGGTTTTCTTATCGTGGCAAAGAACAAAACAAAGATTTTTGGAATGGGTTAGTGCCTTTTTCTTTGGTTTTGGGCTTAATTTCTTTATTGATTGTTTTGCAGCCTGATATGGGAACTTTAATGGTGATAGCAGTTATTGCTTTAGCGGTTTATTTTGTCGCCGGGGCGAGCTTGTTACATCTTTTCGGTTTGGGCTTAGCCGGATTGGCGGCTTTAGCCGGTTTAATAGTTATTGCCCCTTACCGCATGGCCCGCTTAACAATTTTTTTACATCCGGAAGTAGATCCGCAGGGGATTGGCTATCACATTAATCAAGCCATGCTGGCGGTCGGTTCCGGTGGAATTTTTGGCTTGGGTTTTGGTCAGTCTAGACAAAAATTTGCATATTTACCTGAAGTAATCGGTGATTCAATTTTTGCCATTATGGCTGAAGAACTTGGTTTTATTTTTGCTGTGGCTTTGGTTTTAGCTTTTTTATATTTAGCCTGGGAAGGCTTTAAACTTTATCAAAAAACCGATAATGACTATGGTCGATATGTGGTGGTGGGTATTACTTCTTGGTTTGTTTTTCAGGCATTTTTTAATATTGCGGCCATGATTGGCTTAATGCCTTTAACCGGTATTCCTTTGCCGTTTATCAGCTATGGCGGCACCTCTTTGGCTATTTCCATGGCCGCCGCCGGCGTTTTGATAAATATCTCTCGGCAAGCCAATCAGACGAAATAAATATACATATTGGACAAACCATTTGGTGGTTTGTTTTTTAATATTTAAAAATTGCGTATTTATAAGATACGGGTAACTTGACAAGCTGGAAAAATAGTTGTATGTTTATAAGCTCACTTTTGTTTTGAAACCGCAACTGCTACGCATACGTCAAGAGGAGAACAAGCATGAACAGTAAGAAGCGTTTACCGGTTTTTGTCTGCCACGACCCCGTTGTGGATCGCAGCAATGGGGAAGAAATGTTGGCCTGCTTCCCGACGCTTGGGAAGAGTGGTGTGCATGTTCCTTACACCATTTGCTCCGGCCGGTCTGTGTCGGTGATTGTCGCCGATGCGACCGAATGTGATGGCCGGTGTCATCACTTTACCGGCAACATGGCCAATTGGCGGGATCCGCAACAGCAGGATTACCGCTATGACGCCATGGTCGTCGAGGCGGCCGAAGCTTTCGCCCTGGCGGCCAAAAAAAAAGTAGGTATTGGTGCCAACACGCCATTACCACCCCACGCCAAATAACGCGTGGGTTTTTTATTTAATAATTTAACCTAATGTCGTAGCTGAACTTTTAGTTTTGATGCTATTTTTAAGTTGATTTTGTATGAAATTTATGTTAAAATCATTACTGCATTAAACTATGAAAATCATCTTTGCCGGCGGCGGCACTGGCGGTTCAGTTACGCCTTTGATTAGCATTTATCAAGAGATAAAAAAAAGAGACAATCAAGCCTCTTTTTTGTGGTTATCACCCAAGCATGATCCTCTAAAAAATCTAGTCAGAGAATATAATTTAGAAATAAAAGAGATTGCTTCTGGTAAATTGCGCCGTTATTTTGACTGGCGAAATTTTATTGATCCATTATTTATTTTTTTAGGTTTCTGTCAATCGTTTTTTATAATTTTAAAATTCAAACCTGATTATATTGTTTCGGCCGGGGGCTTTGTGGCCGTACCGGTATCTTGGGCTGGCTGGTTTTTGGGCAAAAAGATTTTAATTCATCAGCAAGATGTAGTACCTGGTTTGGCCAATAAGCTGATGGCCGGACTGGCCACAAAAATTACAGTCACTTTTGCCGCCTCGCTTAAAGATTTTGATAAAAATAAAACAGTCGTGGTGGGTAATGCGGTCAGGCAAGAAATTTTTTCTGGCTCAAAAGATCGAGGGGTTAGTGAATTTAAATTGGAAGCAAATTTGCCCATAGTTTTAGTCGTTGGCGGTGGCACTGGCGCCTTAGTCCTAAACTCATTGACACTTAAAGCTTTGCCGCAACTCGTTGAATTTTGTCAGATTATTCATATAACCGGCGGCAAGATTTTTCAAGAATTTTCTCATCCTAGATATAAACCGGTAGTATTTTTAACCAAACAGTTTAAAGATGTTTTGGTGGCCGCTGATTTGGTGGTAACGCGAGCCGGTCTTGGTATTCTGACGGAATCAGCCGCTTTGAAAAAAGCCATTTTAGTTATTCCCATGCCTCATTCCCATCAGGAAAAAAATGCTGAAGAATTTTTTAGAAATAACGCCGCCGCTTTGTTGTCGGAAGTTAATCTAACTTCAGATCAGTTGGCCCAGGCGATTAAATCTTTGCTGAAGGATGAGGTTCAACTGAATAATTATCGGCGTAATATTGCTAAGGTTTTACCAACCGATGGATCTTCAAAAATTGTTGATATTATTTATGGCCGATAATTCCAAGAAAAAAATTGTTGGTTTGGCGATTTCTGGCGGTTGGATTAGGGCGGCCTCGGCCATTGGCGCGGTGGAAGTTTTATTAGAGAATGGCATTGAAATTGATATGGTATCAGGCTGTAGTGCTGGTTCGGTGGTGGCCTCGGCCTTTGCCGCCGGCAATTTGGACAAGCTCAAGCTACGATTTTTACGCGGTAAATTGCGCGATTATCTGCAAGTAATGTTTCAGCCGACGCTGCCACGAGACGGATTTTTAAAAAGTGAAAAAACTATTGAATTTTGGCGTGAATTTGTGGGGGATAAAAGCTTTTCTGATTTGGATAAAAAATTATTTTTAAACGCCACGGATTTAAATACTTTGTCGCCAGTGGTCTTATGTGAAGGCAAAATTGCGCCAGCGATTCAGGCTTGCGTAAATATTCCCGGTATGTTTGTCGCTTTTAAGCATGAAGACAAAATTCTAGCCGATGGTGGTAATTTTAATTTGATTCCTTCGAAAATTTTATATGACAATGGCGCGGATTATGTTATTGCTTTGGACGTTTCAAAAGGTCCAAACTTAGTAACGAGAATAATTGCCGGGATAAAAAGAATTTTTGGGGTAAACTCCGGAGCCGATAAATTCAAGAGTGTAAAGGCCAGCCGCTATCCCAATATTTTTGTTTTAGTTTGGCGCGCCCTAAGGGTTTCCAGCTCGCAGATTCATAATTTTTTTAGCGAGAGTTATCAATTTGATATTTTGATTCGACCGGAAATCGACGGCGTGAAAAGATGGCAAATTAAAAAGGTAGACTTTTTAATTAAACGCGGCCGTGAGGCCAGCCTTAAACAAATCGTAAAAATTAAACATGATTTAGGTATATGGCAATAGATTTGGATAAAATTAGAAAAATTTATTTTATTGGCATTAAGGGCGTGGCTATGTCTGGCTTAGCCATAATTTGTCGTCAGCGCGGTTTGGCGGTTTGCGGTTCGGATGTGGCTGATATATTTATTACTGATAAAATTTTGGCGGATAATAAGATTAAGGTTTTTTCGGGGTTCAATGAAAATAATTTAGCTGATCGTCCGGATTTGGTAGTTATCGGCACCTCTTGGGGTGATGAAAATCCTGAAGTCAAGGCGGTTAAAGCGGCCGGCATTGATTATATTACCGACTCGGAATTGCGTGGTTTATTATCTAAACAAAAGAAAACCATTGCCATTACCGGCGTTCACGGAAAAACTACCACGACGGCTTTGCTTGCGTTTTTATTCGATCAAGCCGGTTTACAGCCTAGCTATTTAATTGGCACGGGCATGGTAACCGATTTAAAAAGTAATGCCGGCTGGTTTGGGGGTCAGCATTTTATTGTTGAAGGTGACGAATACGCCAAAAGCAAGACCGACAAAACCCCGAAATTTGCGGATTTGGATTCTTCAGTTTCGGTTATTACCAGTCTTGAGTGGGAGCATGTTGACGTCTATCGTGATTTGTTGACCATGGAAAAATATTTCTCCGAGTTGGTAAAAAATACCAAAGAGTCGGTTGTGGCTTGCGGCGATTGGCCCAGCATTAAAAAAATTATTGCCAAGCAAAAAGAAAAAACCGTTACCTATGGTTTGCATATTGGTAACGACTATTTAGCCTATGATATCCGGCCGGAGTTTGATCAGACTTTATTTAAAGTAAGAAAAGGCAAAGAAGAGTTGGGCGAATTCAGCATTAAGCTTTTTGGCGAGCATAATGTTTTGAATGCCTTGGCCGCGATTATTGTTGGCGCCAATGAAGGCATTGATTTGGATAAAATTAGAACCATTCTGCCAAAATTTAGCGGCACGCAAAGAAGATTTGAAGTCAAAGAAAGTAAAGGCATTATATTTGTCGATGATTACGCGCATCATCCGACGGAAATTAAAACTACTTTAAAAGCGGTACGCTCAAGATACCCGGATAAAATTATCTATTGCGTTTTTCAGCCGCACACGGTTTCGCGCACCAAAGCGTTGCTGAATGACTTTGTAAGAAGTTTTTCTGATGCTGATTTTGTTTTATTTACCGATATTTACGCCTCGGCTCGCGAAGTAGCAACTGATTTTACGGCCAATGATTTAGCGGAAGAAACCAAGAAAAATCATACCAATGCTATTTATACTGGCAGTTTGGAAAAGACCATGGCGTATTTAAAAGATAAAATTAAGCCCGGGCAAGTGGTTGTTACTATGGGTGCCGGTGATGTTTATTTAGTCAGAGATAAATTATTTGATTAATAATTATGTTTAATAAACTAAAAGAAAAATTACCAGGCGTGGTGGAAAATGAATTGCTGGCCAACCACACCACTTTTAAAATTGGCGGTCCGGCTCGTTATTTTTTTGCGGCTCAGGGTAAATCAGATTTGATTTTGGCAGTAAAAACCGCCGAAGAATTAAATTTAGAGTATGTGGTCTTGGGTTGGGGGAGTAATTTATTAGTATCTGATAATGGTTACGATGGCTTGGTGATAAAAAATTCCAGCAATAATTTTAAAATTACAGGCTCAGAGATTTACGCCGAGAGCGGCGTGAATCTAAGCCGTTTGGTTGGGGAGGCCACCAAGGCCGGTTTGTCCGGCTTGGAATTCGGCGCCGGCATCCCGGGTTCGGTCGGAGGTGCGTGTTTTGGTAATGCCGGCGCCTTGGGCCAAGGCTTTGGCGATATAATTAAGACGGCAGAAATTTATCAAAATAAAAAAGTAAAAGTTTTAGATAAGCAGGAGTTAAACTTTGGTTATCGCGATAGTGTTTTAAAGCAAATTGGCGGCGTAGTCTTGTCGGTTACCGTTGAACTCGTGCCCACTGAATCTGAAATAGTACAGCGCAATATCGTGGAAATATTAAAAAAGCGCAAGGATCGCATTCCATACGAACCCAGCGCGGGTTGTGTTTTTAAAAATATTGATTTAGCCAATATTGAAATTATTGATGAAGCGCGGGTTATTAAGGCACTTGATATTTCTCAAGCCGAATGGCAAAAAGTTACAGTTCACAAAAAACTTCCCATTGGGTTTGTCATTGACTGTTTAGGTTTGAAGGGCAAAACCATCGGCGGTTGCCAGATTTCCGAAAAACACAGCGCTTTTTTTGTTAATATTGGTCAAGCTAAAGCGGAGCACGTATTAATGTTAATTTCTGACGTGAAAATGCGGGTGCGGGATCAATTGGGTATTCAACTGCAAGAAGAAATAAGATATTTGGGTTTTTAATTTTTTTTGATAAAGTTTTAGGGGCGGCTCGTGTTGTTTGAGCCGCCCCCGTGTTGTTGTTGGACTACCGACCGAGAACGCTCTTGATTGATGCGTCAAGATCCGCCGATTCAAACGGTGTGCTGAGCGCATCGGCAAAGCCCTGCTTTATCCGCTCGGGATTGTGATGGCCCAATTTTTCCCCGCTGATCACGATTACGGGGGCTTCGACTTGCTCCATGCGCAGATCAAGCAGGAGCTTAAGGCCGTCTTTGGCATCCCTTTCCAGGGTGTTGTGCGTCAGCACCAGGTTGGGGCGCAGGCGTTTGGCTACTTCCAGGGCCTCGTCCCTGGTACTGACCGCCGTGACTTCGTAACCGAGTCGGGTTAGCCTTTCAGCTAAAACCTGCCGAAGTCCTTCATCGTGCTCGGCCAACAAAATCTTGATAGGTCTATTGCTCATCGGGCAACCTCCTGTTTGGTTTTCCCTGGGCTTTCCCCTGGGTTATTGCTTCTCAAACACATAGACAACCGTTTACTATAACATTAAATTTGAGCCTTGTCAAATCATTAATTATCTAGTATAATAATAACGCTTTAATAATGTAATCTTTTGTAATTTTATGAGTTTAACCAGTTTGATTTTCGGTGATGCCAATGAAAAATATCTTAAAAAGCTTTGGCCCACGGTGGAGCAGATAAATTCTTTAGAGAAAAAATATATAAATTTCTCCGACCAGGATTTTAAAGCTCAGACCGAAAAATTTAAGGAAGAATTAAAAAGCGGTAAAACGGTTGATGATATTTTACCGGAAGCTTTTGCTTGCGTCAGAGAGGCGGCCAAAAGAACTTTGGGTCTGCGTCATTACGACGTTCAGCTTTTGGCCGGTATTGCTTTGCATAAGGGTCAAATTGCCGAACAAAAAACCGGTGAAGGTAAGACTTTATCGGCCACCACGGCGGTTTATCTAAACGCGCTAGAGGGCAAAGGAACTCATTTAATTACCGTTAATGATTATTTATCTAGGCGCGATTGCGGTTGGATGGGTCCGATTTATGATTTTTTGGGTGTGTCTTGCGGCGTGATTATTCATGACCAAGCTTTTTTGTTTAATCCGAATTTTACTGATGAAAATACCAGCGATGAACGCTTAATTCATTTGCGTCCGGCCGCCCGAAAAGAGGTCTACAATGCCGATATTACTTATGGTACCAACAATGAATTTGGTTTTGACTATTTGCGCGACAATATGGTTCAGGAATTACCGCAGGCGGTTCAGCGCGATTTGCATTATGCCATTGTTGACGAAGTTGATAGTATCCTAATTGATGAAGCCAGAACGCCGTTAATTATCTCTTCGCCTGACATGGATTCAACCGATAAGTATCAGAAGTTTGCTCAGCTGGTAACCCAACTTAGGGAAAACGAAGATTATAACATTGACGAAAAGATGCGAGCCGCGACTTTGTCCGAAGGTGGCATTGCCAAAATGGAAAAATTATTGGGCATGGAAAATATCTATACCGAGGGCGGTTTGTCGGAAGTCCATCACATAGAACAGGCTTTGCGCGCCCATGCTTTATTTAAACTAGATCGCGATTATGTGGTTAAAGACGGCGAGGTAATTATCATTGATGAGTTTACCGGCCGGATGATGTACGGCCGTCGTTACAGCGAGGGTTTGCATCAGGCCATTGAAGCCAAAGAAGGCGTTAAAGTTCAGCGTGAAAGCCGGACTTTAGCCACGATATCTTTTCAGAATTATTTTCGTTTGTATAAAAAATTAGCCGGTATGACCGGTACGGCCGCCACGGAAGCTGAAGAATTTTCTAAAATTTATAAATTGGATGTGACGGTTATTCCCACCAACAAAAGAATGGCCAGAAAAGATTTGCCTGACAGAATTTATAAAAATGAAATGGCCAAGTATATGGCTGTGGTGCGCGAAACCAAGCATCGCCATGAATTGGGTCAGCCGGTTTTAATTGGTACTATTTCGATTGAAAAAAATGAATTGCTGGGTCAGCTTTTGATCCGCGAAGGCATCCAGCCGCAAATTTTGAATGCTAAGTTTCATGAAAAGGAAGCGCAGATTATTGCCGATGCCGGTAAATTCGGCGCGGTTACGGTGGCGACTAATATGGCGGGTCGCGGGGTGGACATTAAATTGGGCGGGGAAGATGCCACGGAGGAAGACGAAAGAAAAGTTAAAGATTTGGGCGGTTTGTTTATCTTGGGCACGGAGCGTCATGAATCACGACGCATTGATAATCAGCTGCGCGGTCGCGGTGGCCGGCAAGGCGACCCAGGTGCTTCGCAGTTCTACGTTTGCTTGGATGATGATTTGATGAGGATTTTCGGTGGCGAAAGAATTAAAAAAGTCATGGAAACTTTAAAAGTTCCGGAAGATATGCCGATTGAAAATCGCATGATTTCACGTTCATTGGAAGCGGCGCAGCATAAAGTTGAAGGCTTTCATTTTGATACCCGTAAAAATTTAGTGGAATATGATGATGTTTTAAATAAACATCGGGAAACTATTTATCGCAAACGTGATGAAATTTTGAATTTGGAAAATTTAAAAGATAATCTTTTGAATTTGGTTAAAGAAGAAATTACTGAGGTTGTGTCTTTTCACACGGCCAGTGGCGATGAAAATTCGTGGAATTTGGAAGAAATTTATGAAGTGGCTGGCACTATCTTTAATGTTTCTAAAGATTTGCGCGTAAAATTAGCTGATATCACTGCCGACGCCGGAACTGATATTGAAGATGCTTCGGCGCGCGGACGTTTGATCGGCTATTTGTACAAATTAGCGGTGCTGGCATACAACGATTTAGAAGAACAAGTGATTAAATCGATTAACCGTGATGATGCGATGCGTCAAGTAGAAAAAGGCATTATGTTGCGCAGCATTGATACGCTATGGATTGAACACTTGGAAGCGATTGATCATTTACGCACCGGCATTGGTTTGCGTGGCTACGGCCAGCGCGATCCGCTCGTGGAATATAAAAAAGAAGCCTACGGCATGTTCAGGGAATTATTAGTCATGATTCGCAAGCAAATTGTTTACAGTATCTATAAAATTGGCGTTGCGACGCAGTTGGCGCCATCGGCCATGGCTCAGCCGGCCAATTTAACTTTTAACGCGCCGGCTAAAACTATGGAAAAGGGTCAGTCAGCTATAATGCAAGCCGCGCAAAATACGCCCCAGGCCAAAGAGATTCAAGGTCGTGAAGCATCCACTGTAATTAATCAGCAGACTCACTATGCGGGAGCTAGAGTTGGTCGCAATGATTTATGCCCATGCGGATCGGGTAAAAAGTTTAAGCAGTGCCATGGGAAATAATAATGCAAAAATTTATAGAAAAGGTGAAGAGAATGCAATTAATCTTGTTGCCAAAATTTTAAAAACCAAAAATTTTGAAAGAAATAAAGGAGTATTTGATTGGCTTCGAGGTGACACTGGAATGAAGTTAAGGGTGGATGCATATTTTCCAACGAAAAATCTTGTACTTGAATATCATGGCGCCCAGCATTTTAGAGAGAATAAACTTATGGACAGAAGGAAAGGAAGAGCTAAGCAGAGAAGAAAGTACACAAAACTACGGCAAAAATTTATTCCGATGCATGGGTTAAAATTATTGGAGGTTAGTTACGATGAACCACTTACCACCGAGCATATTAAAAATAGACTCATGCAGTTGGGTTGTAAAATATAAGTAGCGTAATGGGAAATAAATGAAAAGAATATTTTACAAATTAGTTAATCCGATCAGAAAATTATACTGGTTTGTATTTAGACCAAAAACAGCGGGTGTAAAAGTTCTTGTTGAATATGATGAAAGAATTTTAATGATAAAGAATGCCTATGGCAAAAGCATTTGGACTTTCCCCGGAGGTGCGGTTAAAAAAAATGAATTACCTGAAAATGCTGCCAAAAGAGAAGTGGCTGAAGAGGTTGGGCTTAAACTTCATGAATTAATAAGTATTGGTCAAATTCAAAGTACTCGTGAGCACAAAAAAGACACAATCTATTGTTACTCGGCTAGCAGTACTAATGAAAAAGTTGAAATTGACCCGAGCGAAATCCAGACGTTTAATTGGTTTAATAAAAATGAATTGCCCTCTGAAATATCATCCATTGCTCAAGAAATTATATCTTTGTATTTAAAGAAATAAATTCGCATGTCTCAAAAAAATAGCAAAAATATTACGTCGTAGTTCATATTAAAGCCTTGGTTTGGACGGGGGAGCCGAAAGTGATGGAACCTGAAAAATGTTTAGAAGTTGGCTGGTTTGATTTGGACAAATTACTCGAGCCATTATTACTATCCAATCATAATTTTTAGCCGGTAATCCCAAATGTTTATGTGGCAGCCAAAAGGATTTTAGTCAATGTCATGGCAGTAAAAATTTTAAGTTATGATTAAATTTGTCAAACCAACAATAAAATATCAAAAAACTTTTTTGGCCGGCGTTAAAGAGATTCAAAAAGTTGATAAAGAATTGCACATGGATTTGCAGTTGCTTGATTTGGTTGCAGTCAAAAAAGATTTTAAATCATACCTAAAAAAAATTAGAGAAAGAGAAAAGGGAATCAATTTGCCCCAAGGTTATATTTCCAGTTCTGATTATTGGCTAATTGTTAATAATCAGTTCGCTGGCAAAGCGGCTTTGCGCCACAAATTAACTTCCGATTTAAAGAAAAGCGGTGGCCATATTGGCTACATTATCAGGCCGAGTTTCAGAAAAAAAGGTTATGGTACTAAAATTCTTCAGTTGGCACTACTTAAGGCTAAAAAACTCGGGCTAAAAAAAGTTTTAATGACTTGCGATGACACCAATACTGGTTCACAAAAAATTATTGAAAAAAATGGCGGCGTTTTGGAAAATAAAATCATGGTTAATAATAAGCTTAAGAGACGATATTGGATTAGTTTAGAATAAAATTGTGAAAGATAAATCTTATTGTGTTTATTTGATGAGTAACAAAAGCGGAAGTGTTATTTATACTGGTGTGACAAATGATCTGGAGAGAAGGGTGTATGTGCATAAAAATAAAGTTGTTAAAGGTTTTACTTCAAGATATAATGTAAATAAATTAGTTTATTTTGAAGAATTCGGCTATATTGGTGAAGCAATTTTGCGGAAAAAATAAATTAAAGAAGGCTCTCGCCAAGATAAAATTAATTTGATTATCAAAGATAATTCACAGTGGCAGGACTTGAGTATTGATCGGTATTAGAGATTGCTTCGTCGGTCGCCTTCGGCGACCTTCTCGCAATGACAAATGAATGGTTAATGCTTTACTTTCCTTTTTTGTCATTGCGAGGAGCGACCCCGCCACGCGGGGTCGCGACGAAGCAATCCCATGAATATTTTTTACACAAGTAAGCAATTTATGTCAGAAGTTTTACCCGCTCAAATTTTTTATATTTATTTTTCTCCTTATACGGCGCATGCTATTGAAGTTGATGGCATAGTTTATCCGACTGTGGAACATGCCTATCAATGCCAGCGCTATAATAATTCAGAAATTATCAATGAAATTAAGTCAGCAACCAGCCCTTTGAAAGCTTGGCAGGTATCATCAAAGTATAAAAATCAAGAGATAAGTGACTTTCAGCAAAAAAAAGTTGAGATTATGAAAAGTCTGATGCGTCTTAAGGCCTTACAACACGAAGAAGTCAAAAAGGCTTTGCTTGATTCCGGCGAGGCAAAAATTGTTAAACATATTTATACTTTTCCGCCGGGCGATGGTTTTTGGGATGATGGTCAAAGTGGCGAGGGTCAAAACATTATGGGCCAGATTTGGATGGAGCTCAGAGAAGAATTAAAAAAATAGACATTTTGTTTATGCCAAAAGATTATAAACCCCATCTGCCGGTAAATAAAAAGTATTGGCAAACGGTTAGCGACATGATTGTTTCAAAAAAGCCCATTGAAGATATTAATTTTTCGTTACTTAATCAAGCCTTGCTTGATTTAGGCATTAACCAAAATTCTTATCAATATGTTTCTGCTGAAAATTTTATTGATAAAGAAAAAGTTGATCAATTAGTAGACGAATCTTTTGTTTTGTTATCAAGTCCTATTCTGTTTTCTAAAAATAAAGAAAAAGCTCGTCAGGCCTGGGATTATTTAGCTGAATCGGATCCGCTCGAGAAAGCTGACTTGATTTTTGTTTTTGGCGGCGCTGGTGATAACCGCATTAAAGCGGCGGTAAAATTATTTCAAGACGGTTGGGCTGATAAAATTATGTTTTCCGGCCAAAAAGCTTCTTATATGCCTGATGTTGATATACCCGAGGCTGAGTATTATCGTCAGCAAGCCATAAAAATGGATATACCGGCCGAGGCCATTATTGTTGAAGTTGAGGCCATTAACACGCCGGAGAATGCCGTTAATTCTCTTAAAGTTTTTCAATCTCTAAATTTTTTTCCGAAAACTATTATTCTTGTTTCAGCCGAATATCACATGAAGCGCGCTTATTTAACCTTTAAATCAGTTATGGATTGGCAGCCTAAACTGATTCGTCATAGTACACCTGCCATTGATTGTGCTCGCGACGATTTGGATAAAAACAAAATCGGCTGGTCTTATCTGATTTATGAATATTTAAAAATTTATTTTGCTCGTTTAATTAAACATTTTTAATTATTTTATGGAAAACCTAGAACAGAGAATTCAAAAAATTGAAGCAAGAAATAAAAGCGTTGAAATTGATAAAGCCTGGGAAACCAGTTTGACGAGACGTTTACTTTTGGCAATTTTTAGTTATATCGCCATTGGGGCGTATCTTTGGGCTATAAATTTGCCTCGGCCATGGATTAATGCCATTGTTCCAGCCGTAGCCTTTATGATTCAAACCTTAACTTTGCCTTATTTTAAAAAGCTTTGGGCAAAAAATAAATAATATGCACCTTTTATTATTGCATTGTAAAGAATTTAGTTATAAGCTTGACCATCCGACCCCGATCGCTGACCGGAATGTTTTTGAAAAAGTTAGTAATTATCAAAATGCTTTGGTGGTTTTTGTCGCGATTGAAAAAGGAGATAAGGGAGAAAAAGTTGATCGGGCGATTTTAGAAATTATCAAACTGGCTGACACCTTAAAAATTGAAAAAATTATAATTAACCCTTTTGCCCATCTAAGTTCCACCTTGGCGCCAGCTGAACAAGCTAGAGAATTCAGTCAGCTAATCAGCGATAAACTTAAAGAGAAAACTAAATTATCAATAATCTACACCTCATTTGGTTGGTATAAGAGTTTTGTTATGGATGTTTTTGGTCATAGTAATTCTCAAACTTGGCGTGAATTTTGATTATGGTTAAAATAATTTTTGAATCACACGCGACCACTCTCGACAACGAGGCTCATTTGGCCTCCGGTCATTTTGACGTTGAATTATCAGATTTAGGTCGGCAACAAGCTAAAGATTTAGGTCAAAGATATAACGCCGCAGATTTAGCCGCCATTTTTTGTTCCGACTTAAAACGCTCATATCAGACCGCAGAGATTGCTTTTGCTGGAAAAAATATTAAAATTATTAAAGATGCAAGATTAAGAGAATGTGATTATGGCGATTGGCAAAGAAAACCCAGTGAGATGATTGAAGCAATGAAATCGCAGCATATTAGCGTGCCATTTACTAACGGCCAGAGCTACGAACAGACCACGCAGAATATGAAAGAATTTTTGCAATGGTTGGAAAAAAATTATGATACTCAAACAGTTTTAATTATTGGCCATCGGGCAACTCAGTACGCTTTAGAAAATTTAATCAATCAAATACCGCTGACTCAGATAATAACTCAGCCTTGGCATTGGCAGCCGGGTTGGGTCTATTTATTAGAAAAAATATGATCGACAAAAATAAAACTTATGCTATTATTGGCGCGTCCAATAATTCTGATAAATACGGGTTCAAAGTTTTAAAAGATTTAACCGAAGCTGGCTATAAAGTTTATCCGATTAATCCAAAGAATGGCGAAATTTTGGGTTTGAAAGTATACAAAAAAATTGCAGAGGTGCCGGAAAAAATTGACTTTGTGATTTTTGTGGTCCCACCTTCAGTAACTGAACAAGTTTTGCCAGAAGTAAAAAAAATGAAAATAGAAAACGTCTGGCTACAGCCAGGCAGCGAGAGTAGTCAGGCCATTGCTTATTGTCAGACTAACGGGATTAACTGTATTCATCATGCTTGCATTATGATTGAAAAGAACAAATAATTTTAATTTATTATTTTTTTAAGTCCCAATGTGGACTTTTTTATTGACAAAACAATGATTTATATTTAATCTAATTTAGAGCTTAACCGTGGTCAAACCTTGGAGGATGCACCTATGAGTTCTGGAACGCAGTCTTTGTATGATGGTATGGCGATCGCTTTGCCTGAAGCTGTGATTAAGCGCCTGAATTTTTTACGGGGCAATATTGTTGCCCTAAATCGTCTTGGTCTCAGGGGCGGTCAAGACGGAATTACCGATTCGGTTGTAGCCAGCGCTTTGGTTCAGAGGGGACTGGAGGAGCTTGAAAGGTATCTCAAGGCGCCAGTTGCGGACGGCACGCCCAAACAGGCCGATCTCTTTGCGGCGCCGGAGGCCGAAAATCCGCTTAAGACAACCATTGATCTTTCAAAATTGGCACCCGAGATTGTAAACTATATCGCGGTAGCGGCCGCAAAGCAGAATATGGATTTGGCTGCCGGAGTCTTGGCTTCAATTGAAGCCTGGTATGAATACATTTCGAAGGACGATGTGACAAGGTAGCGCTTAATTTTACCTTTTATGAGCCCAAAGAGTTAATCGGCGGGCTTTTTTCTTTTGAGCTAAAATGATATATTATTTAATAATATGCCAGAACTACCAGAAGTAGAAACCTTGCGTCGCGAGCTTAACCACGCTATTAAGGGAAAAACTATTCAGGCCGCTTGGGTAAATTGGTCGAAGATGGTTAAACCGCTGACGATTTCAGAGTTTCAAAGAAAAATTAAAAAATTAAAAATTATTGAAGTCAAACGACTTTCAAAAGTTTTAGTTTTAAATTTGGCTGGCCCACTATCTTTATTGATTCATCTGAAATTAACCGGCCAATTAATCTTTCAACCAAGAAATGGCCAAGCGATTGTTGGCGGTCACCCGCAGAAAGACGGGGAAAATAATTTACCCAATAAATTTACTCATTTAGTTTTGAGTTTTACGGACGGGACAAAATTATATTTTAATGACATGAGAAAATTTGGCTGGGCAAAATTGGTTGATGATTTAGGCGTGGCTGAAATTGTAAAGAAACACGGACCCGAGCCGTTATCCAAAGAATTTACTTTTTCTTATTTTCAAAATGTAATAAAAAAATATCCTAACCGAAAAATTAAGCAAATTTTACTGGATCAAGCCTTAATCGGCGGCATTGGCAATATTTACTGTGATGAGTCTTGCTTTTGCGCTAAAATTTTACCTCAGAGACCAGCCAGTCAAATTAAGCCCGCAGAAGCTAAAAAGCTTTATGCCTGTATCAATAAAATTATTAAGTTTGCAATTGCCAAGAATGGCACTTCAGCCGATACTTATGTGCGTTTAAACGGCCAATCCGGCGGCATGCTGCCTTATCTAAAAGTTTACGGCCGGGCGGGGGAGAAATGTCGGCGTTGTGGCGGAGTGGTTGTCAGAACTAAATTAAACGGCCGAGGAACGCATTTTTGTCGTAAATGCCAGAAATAGATAGTAAAGTTTAAAGCTAAATTTTTAATTTTAAGGCCTAGTTTTTTTATTTAAAAAAATCCCGTGACTACTGCCACGGGGGATTATTGTTTGCCTAATTTACAAACTCATACTTACTTGACGTTATGCTGCCAAGCGTACCAGTCTGCGGCCGTAGTTAATGTACGAAACGCTCAGGGCTTTTGGATCGTCGGCTTGCTGCCCGTTGTGAATAACGGCCTTCAAATGGGGCTCAATAGAGATGAACCCATCATAACATCCGGCCAGGTCTTTCAGTATCCGGCGCACGCATCCCTTACCCTCGCCCGGGTAAGTGTACTCATCCGGGCCATTTGCGTCTTTGATGTGTACGTAGACAATCCATTTCTTGACCGCCTGATACCATGTCCAGGAATTTTTGCCATAGGTGGGCGGATTACCGGTGTCAAAAAGTACACCGAAGCGTGGATCGTTTATCTCTTCCATGAGGGCAACATTGTTGGCTGAGCAAAGACCACCCCAACCAGAACAATTTTCGTGCGCCAAAACGATATCGCGATCGCCTACGATTTTCAGCAGGCCATGCATTCGGTCTTTGGCGCGTTTTTCCCAGACTTCGGGCGGCAAAGGGTTGGCTTTGTCGTTGGGATAACTCATCACCCGAATGATCTTGACTCCAAGCCTTTCCATTCTCGGTATGGTTCGACGCAATAAATTGCAGTCGGGCAAGAAGCTGTCTGTGATGGCGTGAGACCAGTCGCCGATGGGCGAAGAAAAGGCTGAAACCCTCATGTTGGCGTCGGATAAAACCATGCAAACCCGATCAAACTCGGGATCTGACAACTTACATACGTTCAC
This sequence comes from Candidatus Buchananbacteria bacterium, assembly GCA_041663485.1. GTDB lineage: Bacteria > Patescibacteriota > Patescibacteriia > Buchananbacterales > UBA6539 > 02-FULL-45-11b. The sequence continues at coordinate 32,781 of JBAYMO010000009.1, forward strand.
TCCATCTACTGTGCGTAATTCCAGATAATCCCAACCCAGCTCCCTGTGGGCTTTGACTTGATCCTCGATGCCCAGTGCGGCTTCATCGCTAATACCTGTGTGAATAAACAATGTTTTCTCTCCTTGGGTTGTGCCTTTTTTGAGGCAATGTTTTGATGCCGACTAATTCTGACTAATAACTTTTTAGCTTAATTGATTTAAATTGTCAAATATCAAATTATTACAAAAAATCAGCCTCGCTGGTGGCGGACTGATTTTTTCGTATGCAAATTGCAGGATTACTTGGCAGCTTCGGGAGTTTCTTGAGCAACTGGCTCGGTTGACTCTGGAGTAGCTTCAGTAGTAGCTTCTTCGGCTGGCTTGACTGTTTCTTCATCAAACATAGTTTTTTGATTATTACTAAGGAGATTCAAGTATACTCTTTATCTTGAATTTTGTCAATTAAAAAACCAATAGACTGAGATAATAAGTCAAAGTTATCCCCCAAATCAATCCGCCCAACACCTCTAAATAAGTATGACCCATTCTTTCTTGGAATTTTGTGAAGTGGGTTTTTTCTTTGGCGGTCAGGCTGTCAATATATTTGTTCAATAATCTGGCCTGACGACCCAAAAGATTGCGAAAAGAAGTGGCATCGCGCATGACTAATAAGGTAAATATCAATGCAACGCCAAAAATTGGGGAGTCAAGACCTTGTCGTAAAGCCATTAAGGTAGTAATGGAAACGGCAAAAGCAGTGTGGGAAGAGGGCATGCCGCCATAGCTGATAAAAAAGTTCTTTAAATCAAAATTACCCTTAATGCCATCGGTGAGAAGCTTTAAAGCTTGGCTGGAAATTAATACAATAATTGGTATAATGATGTAAGAGAAATCCATAATTAGTTTGTGGCTTGCGGTTTGCAAGCAGTAATTTAATTAGTAAGTGTTTAAATTATTTTTATGACCAATATCATTTTCTCAATTTTGGCCGGCATAATTCAGGGTTTAACGGAGTTTCTGCCAGTCTCCAGTTCAGCCCATTTGATTTTTTTTCATGACTTGTTCGGCTTTGAATTTATTGATAATTTGGCCTTTGATGTGATTTTGCATCTTGGCACGATGGTGGCCATACTATTCTGTTTCTTGCCCGAGCTTTGGCGTTATTTTATGGCGGGGCTAAAAAGTTTAAGTCATTGGAATCTAAGAGAGGATAAAGAACAACTTTTAGCTTGGTCGATTTTAGTTGCCACGATTCCAGCGGCAATCGTTGGTTTTTTATTTGAAAAATCGATTGAAAATTTATTTAGAAATCCTTTATTGGTGGCCGCGGTGATGATAATATTCGGCGCCATCCTCCTGGTGATTGATAAATTAGCCCCGCAGACTAAAAGAATTGATGAAATAAATTTGTGGGACGCTTTTTGGGTTGGACTTTTGCAGGCTCTGGCTCTGATTCCCGGCGTTTCGCGTTCCGGTATTACAATTATAACAGGTTTAAGCAGGAATTTGAAACGTCAGGACGCTGCTAAATTTTCTTTTTTGGTTTCCGCGCCGATCATGATTGGCGCCGGGGCAAAAAAAACTCTAGATTTGTTTTTGGATTATTCGCTGAGTCAATCTGACCTGTTAGTTTTGCTGGTTGGTTTTTTAACTTCTGCCGTTACAGGATATTTTTGTATTAAATTATTTTTGCAATATTTAAATAGTCATTCGTTGCGAGTTTTTGCCTGGTATCGTATAATTTTGGGTTTGGGCGTTTTGGTGGCAATTTTAATATGGAAAATTTGATTAATAAATTAATCAGTGATGGGCATTTGAAAACTCCGGCCGTCATTAACGCTTTTCAGAGAGTTAAACGCCGGGATTTTTTGCCAAAAAAAATTTTAGATAAAGAGTCAGAAAATCAGCCCCTGCCCATTGGTCACGGAGCCACTATCTCGCAGCCTTTAACCGTAGCCTTTATGCTGGAATTGCTTGCTCCCAAGCCTGGCCAAAATATTTTAGACGTTGGCTCAGGTTCGGGCTGGACCAGCGCGTTATTGGCTTATATGGTTGGGCCAAAAGGTAAGGTGTGGGCGATTGAGCGGGTGGTAAAGCTCAAAGAATTTGGGGAAAAAAATGCGGAGAAATATCATTTTGACAATCTAAAATTTTATTGCCGTGACGGTTCAAAGGGGTTGCCCAAATCAGCCCCGTTTGATAGAATTCTTGTATCAGCGGCTGCTTTTGAAGTACCAATGGCGCTAAAAAATCAGTTAAAAATTGGCGGTCGTTTGGTTATTCCGACCTCAGCTCAAGACATCAGAGTTTTTGAAAAAGTGACGGTAAATAAGTTTAAAGAAAAAATTTATCCCGGGTTTATATTCGTGCCGCTAGTCGGCAATTATTAATTTAAATTAAATTGTTACATGCAAGCAATAATTTTAGCTGGTGGCGAGGGGACAAGACTTAGACCATTGACTTATAAAATTCCCAAAGCTTTGATTCCCATTGGTGATAAAACGCTGACCGAATTGGCTTTGGATATTTATAAAAATATTGGAGTAACTGATTTTTATCTATCAATTAGTTATTTGGCCGATCAAATGGTTGAATATTTTGATTCGGGCGAAAAGTTCGGTTGTCAAATAAATTTCTTGCGTGAAGACAAGGCCTTGGGCACAGCCGGACCTTTGATAATTCTAAAGCAAATGGGCAAGATTTTTGATCAAGATTTTTTTATGTCAAATGGCGATAATCTATTTGCTTTAGATTTAAAAGCCATGATTGATTTTCATCAGAAAAATCAAGCGATTGCCACCATTGCCTTAACCGAAGTTGAGGATCCAACTCATTTTGGTATCGCCAAACTTGCAGGGGATAAAATCGTTGATTTTATTGAAAAGCCTGCAATCGAGCTGGCTCCATCTCGCTATGCGAATTCAGGTTATTATATTTTATCACCTAAAATTTTTGATTACTTGCCCGAAAAAGATTTTGTCATGGTTGAAAAGGATATTTTTCCCGCCATTGCTAAGGCCGGCAAGCTTTTTGGTTTTAAGTCTCAAGCCCAATGGTTTGATACCGGTACGCCTGAGCGTTATGAAAAGGTTAAAAAAGAATGGGCGGGACCGTATAAGTATTAATTATTCTAAATGCTTAGATTATTTAAAAAAATAGTTATTATTATTTTGTTGCTTATAGTCGGGTATGGCGCTTATTTTTATTACACGTTGAATGTGGCTAATACGTCTAGCAGTGACTTGGTTAAATTTACCATTCAGCCCAAATGGGGTAGCATGGTTATCAGTCAAGAGTTAAAAAAAACAGGGTTGATTAGAGATTGGATGGTTTTTGAATTTTATGTTTGGTATCGTGGCACCAGCAGTTACCTTCAGCCCGGAGAGTTTGATTTAAAGAAGAATTATACTATCAAAGAAATCGCCCAAGTTCTTACTCGTGGTGCCGAGAATGTAATTTTAAAAGAGGTAAATTTAACTTTCATCGAGGGTTGGAATAATAACGATTATGCTCAATATTTAGCCAAACAGGGTTTTGGTCAGGACTCGGATTTTTTGAATTTAGTCCAGAAAAAACAAGCCTGGTGGGATAATTTTGATTTCTTGGGCAGTCGACCCAAGGATCGAGATTTGGAAGGTTACTTATTTCCTGATACTTACCGAGTTTATAAAAATGCGACAATTAAAGACATTGTCAGTAAAATGTTGGAAAATTTTGGCAAAAAGCTAACGCCGAAAATGCGTAACGATATTATTAAACAAAATAAAAGTATTCATGAAATTTTGACCCTGGCGTCAATTGTGGAAAAAGAAGTTTCATCGGAAAAAGATCGTAAGTTGGTGGCCGGCATATTTTACAAAAGATTAAAAATTAATATGGGGCTGCAGTCAGATGCCACTTTAAACTATATTACCAATAAAGGCACGGTCCAGCCCTCTATTGATGATACTAAGCTTGATAGTTTATATAATACCTATAAATATCGCGGATTGCCGCCCGGACCGATTTGTAATCCAGGAATTTCTGCCATTGAGGCGGCCATTTATCCTACCGTCAGTGATTATTTGTATTTTTTGACCACGCCTGACGGGCAAACAATTTATAGTAAAACCTATGAACAACATCTGGCGGCCAAAAGAAAATATTTAAAATAAATTTATAATTATTAATTTATAAAAATATTATGAAAACCGTTGTTATGTCCTTGGGCGGATCACTAATTGCCCCGGACGGTTTGGACGAAAAATTTTTAAAAAGTTTTAGAAAAATAATTTTAGATTATATCAAAAAGGGTAATAAGGTCATTTTGATTTGCGGCGGGGGTAACACTTGCCGTCGTTATCAGCAAGTAGCTAAAATAGTAAACCCAAAAGTTAAGGATCGCGATTTGGATTGGATGGGTATTGCTACGACCAAATTAAATGCTGAATTGGTAAGCGGAATTTTTGGCGATTATGCGGCTGAAAGTATATTGAGTGATCCGGGCAAGCCGATTAAAACTAACAGAAAAATTGTAGTCGGAGCGGGGTTTTTACCCGGTTCATCTTCAGATAAAGGTGCGGTGTTGGCCGCCAAAGCGTTTGGTGCCAAAACCGTGATTAATTTATCAAATATTGTTTACGTCTACGACAAGGATCCAAAAAAATATCCTGATGCTAAACCCCAAAAGGAGATGGTTTGGCGTAATTTTTTAAAGCTGGTGGGTAATAAATGGGTGCCGGGCGCGCATGTACCCTTTGATCCGGTGGCTAGTCGTTTAGCGCAGAAATGGGGAATGGAGTTGGTTGTCATGAAAGGTAGTGATTTAGCTAATTTAAGCAATTTTTTGCAGGGGAAGCATTATAAAGGCAGCATAGTTAAATAGGCTTTTTGACGCCTATTGACTTATTTTAGTATTTTTGTTAATCTTATTTAGTACCACAGACCGTTGGGTCCCGCTTGGCGGGATTAAAAATGCATTTGCTAACCCAGCCGAGGTAATAACTATTTACTTTAGTTTTTGTTCTGTGGTTTGAGCCACAGATTTTTTGTTTAATAATATAAAATTAAGTTAATTAATATGGCAAAAACACGTTCACAAAAGAAAGATGAACTTCAATCTTTGACCGAGAAGGTTAAAAGCGCCAAATCAATGGTGTTTGTCAATTTTGACAGCCTGAAAGTCAAAGACGTTGAAGAATTTCGTAAAAAATGCCGCGCTGAAAATGTAGGTTATGTGGTTTCCAAAAAAACCTTAATGAAGCTTGCGTTTAAGGAAGCGGGGATTGCCGACATTGATCCGAAGAAATTTGATAAAAGCGTCGGTACAGTTTTGGGCTTAGGTGATGAAGTCGCCCCGGCCAGAATCGTGGCTGAGTTCGCCAAGGGTCATGAAGCTATGGCGACTATCGGTGGCGTCTTGGAAGGCAAGTTCGTTGCTCGCGAGAAAGTCGCGGAGTTAGCCAAATTACCGTCCAAACAGCAATTATTGGGTATGTTGCTTGGTCAAATCAATGCGCCGGTTTCCGGATTCGTCAATGTTTTGGCGGGAAACATTCGCAGCTTGCTTTACACTTTTAATGCGATTAAAGAATCAAAATCTAATTAATAAAATAATTTAAAGGAATAAAATTTATGTCAGAAGAAAAAAAAGACGTCGTGATCCCGGAAAAGTTTAAATCTTTGGTCGGGGAAATCGAAAAAATGTCCGTTTTGGACTTGGCCGAATTGGTCAAAGTTTTAGAAGAAAAATTTGGCGTTTCTGCGGCTGCTCCGGCCGCGGCCATGGTCGCTATGCCAGGTGCTGGCGCTGCCGCTGTTGAAGAAAAGACCGAGTTCAACGTTGAATTAACTGATGCTGGTGCGAACAAAATCAACGTTATTAAGGCGGTCAGAACCGTTACTGAATTAGGTTTAAAAGAGGCCAAAGATTTAGTTGATGCGGCTCCTAAGATGGTTAAAGAAGGCATCAAGAAAGAAGACGCGGAAAAGATCAAAAAGACCTTAGAAGAAGCTGGCGCCAAAGTCACCTTGAAATAAACTTTAATTTTCAATAAAAAAACTTCCCAGTGTTGGGAAGTTTTTTTATTGGTAGAAACTATTTGATATAATCAGCGGCGATACCGTAAAGAGTCGTGCCACTTAAGAGATAGATTTTTTTATCTTTTTCATTAACCGCAAAATCTTTTAAATCAGAAAAGGCCGGGGACGTGTATTGGCTAATGATCGTAGCAGTATTTTTTTTATCTTTGGGATCAGGTTTGTCAAATACGACCAATCTTTTTTCCTTGGGATCTAAAATATAAATATAATTGGCCGTAGTTTTAATCTTGGTGGGATGGCTAAAAGCCGGGTCGATACTGCTGAATTTTAATTCCACCTGCTTGCCGCTTTCAAATTTTAGTATCAAACCATCGTTTTTAAGCAAATACAGTTGGCCATCGACAAAAAGGGATTGGGCATTATTTAAATCAGTTCTATCTTCTTTGAGCCAAGATTCAAATTGATTACCCTTATTTTTTAAGATTTTTCCTTGATCGGTCAATAAGTATACTTGACCGCTGAATGTATTAATATCCAAAATTTTCAGTTTCGCGTCAACTGAGAAATTAGCTGGTTTAATTGAGTCATCAGCCAAGTCTAAAGTATAAAATTTATTTGAGGCGCCTAATAATAATATTTGCTTGTCATTAAACCAAGAGGCTAAAAACGCGCCGTTAGGCTCGGGAATGAATGAAATTACTTTATTATTAATGTTAGTCTTATATAAACCCTGGTTGCCTGAATTGATGGCAAAATAATATTTTCCGGCTAAAGCTCCGGAATTTCCAATCTGGGCTTGATTGTCCAGATTGGAAAAGTTCGCGATTTGAATCGGCTCGGCAATTTCAACCAAATGTTGTAGCTTTTGCAGCTGTTCTTTGATGGATTGATTGAAATTATTTAAATAATCCTGTTGATACTTTGAGCGAGGTTGGATTTGAGCAGCTAAATTTTTGGCTTCAATTAGTAATTCTCTGGCTTGGTTTTCATCTCGATAAATTAAGCTGGATTCAGCGCTATTTTTTTTGCTTTCGGCTTCCAGAATTGATTGATTAAAGTTGTCACTGATAATTTGATTGTGATTGTTAATTGCCAGCCAGCCCAGACTACCGGTAAAAAGAAACGCCAAGATTACCGTTGTAATTAAAAGTAACTGGCTTGATTTAGGCAGTCGTCCGAAGTTTTTCAGCCAATGTTTAATAAAATTAGTAATCAGATTGAAATATTTGGCTATGGCGGGCTTTTGACCGATTCTTAATACTTTGATTTTTAAAATATTAAATATGGCTCGAGTTACATTGATAATTGGAGTGAAAATACTCAAAATGTTTTTTAGCGGGCGTAGATTTAATGATGGCTTTTTTTTGAGTACTGTGGGCAAATGTATGTAAGGATCAGATATTTTTTTGGAAATTTTTTCGTGACTTCTTAAACTTGATCTGAGTTTCTCGAATAAACCAAATGATTGATTTTGCAAGGAATTAAAATATTTTTTAAACTCAGGCAAGACAGAAGGGGTTAAAAATTTTTCCGTTTCCTGTTCCGTTTTGATTAGTTCCTTCATCGATTGCCTGAATCCTCCCTGCTCAAAAGTGAATTCTTCGACCACTATGGTTTTGCTATCCTGGACTAAGTTTTTTTCTAGCTCCAGAGCCAATAAACCAAAGTTTTCTCGGCTATTGGTTTTTTCAATCAGACCTTTTAATTCAACCAAACTCTCATCGATGGTACGGCAGGTCAAAATGATTTTAAGGCGATCAAGGGAAAAATAGTCCAGCAAATTCGCCGTGGTAATAAAAATTAAATCTTTGGCCCTGATTTTGCCGGAGATTAATTGTGAAAAAAGTTTTAAAGGGTCGGGGGAGGTAATCGGCGCTTTAGTCGCCTCGATAATATTTATTATGCGGTAATTATTATCTTGAACGTTGTAAAAAATGATTGCCCCAATGTCGCCGACTTGAGCCAGGTGTATTTCTTGGTTGTAGACCAGCCCGACAACAATGTTTACCTTATTCAAGTCAAGAGTAATCTGTTGACCTTCGATAAATGAGGCAATGGCGATATTGGTTTTTTTTAGGGCCTTCTCAAATTGTTCAGTCAAAGTCGCGGTTTCAATAGAAGGTTGAAAATCTGGCTGGTAATAGTTATTTTTAATCTCTTGCACGATAATATCAATCAAATTGGAAATTTTTGGCGAACTTGATTCAATTTCAATCAAACCAAAAAGCTTGCCCATTTTTACCTGCAAGCCATTCGACGGCTTGGTGGCAAAGGTTCGGACAAAAGTCTTCTGCTTACCGTTAGTTTTTATAACGAGTTGGTTTATTTTAATATAAAAATCGTCCATTTTTATTTTGGATTTGTATCTAATCAGCGTTTATATTATACTATAAATATACCCATAACGTAAACCCCAGGCCGGCGCAACTTTGAGCCGGTATAGATTATTTTTTGTTTAATACGAATTTTTATATATTTTATGCTCGAACAATTATTTGGTTCAAAAACTCGAGTTAAGTTGTTAAGATTATTTTTAAATAATCCCAGCCAACCTTTTTATTTACGCGAGTTGGCACGGCGTTTAAAAGTTCAGCTTAATTCCATAAGACGAGAAATTGATAACCTGGAAAAAATTGGCATCGTCAAGGTGCAGCTGGAGGAAACCAAAGAGCAGGTTAAGGAGAAGGGCGGCATGAAAAAGTATTTTCTAACGAATGTTGATTTTATCCTTTTTCCGGAACTTAAAGCGTTATTTATTAAATCTCAACTATTGTTAGAAAAGAGTTTCGTCAATAAGATCGAGAATATTGCCAAACTCCAGCTTTTTATTTTAACGGGAGTGTTTGTGGGCCACAAGGGCATGTCAACCGATATGTTATTGGTGGGCAATGTCAATCGGGAGAAATTAGCTCAATCCATCAAAGTCTTTGAGCGGGATTTCGGTCAGAACATAAATTATACCATTATGTCGTATCAAGAATTTAAATATCGAAAAGATATTACGGATAAATTTTTGTATGATATCTTGGAGGGTGAAAAAATTACCGTCATTGATAAATTATTGAGAAATTAGTTGGTTTGGCGCCTTATCTTTTTTAAACCTCTGAGCCCGGCGGTTATTGTTTAAAAATATATGATTTTAGTAATACATACCTGCGATCAATCGACTATCAAATTGTTTTTGGTTAACCAAGGGAAAATATATTCTAAGAAAATTTTTTCTGCCCGATACCGCCAATCGGAAAAGCTTTTGCCAGCCCTGGCAATTTTTTTGCAGCAAATTAAAAGCCCAAATAAATTGGAGTCAATTGGCGTGGTAACTGGCCCAGGACCTTTTACGGCCATAAGAATTGGCATTAGTGTGGCTAATACTTTGGGCTGGGCAAAAAAATTGCCGGTTTTTGGATTAAAACTTTCAGAATTCAACGCCACCAATAATCTGGCGGAATTAATAGAAAAAAAATTCCAGCTGGCTAAGCGGGGGACAATAGTTAAGCCTTTCTATGGCCAAGAGCCAAATATTACGCTTAAAAATGGTTCATGAAATTAACTAATCTCTGTTATATCATTAATGACCGATCGGAAGTATTGCTGATTAAAAAAAAGAGAGATTTCGGCGCGGGCAAGTTTAATGGTGTTGGTGGTAAGGTAGAGCCCGGTGAGGACTTATTGGCCGCTGTTATTAGAGAAGTTAAGGAAGAAGTTGGCCTGGATGTAATTAACTTGCAGGCGCTTGGTTTTATTGAATTTATCTGGCCCAAGGAAAAAAGTGATTGGAATCAACGTTGCTATATATACCGAACTAATGATTTTATTGGCGAACCGGTTGAAACCGATGAATGCTGCCCCCATTGGTTTAGCTTTGACCAAATTCCTTATGATCAAATGTGGGATGATGATAAGTACTGGTATGCCCAAGTCTTAGCCGGTCAAGAAGTTAAGAAAAGATGTTATTTTGATTTAGCCGGTCAAGTCATTAAGTTTGAAGACATTTCTAATTAGCTTTAAATTTATGTTAAAAAATAAAATCATGGTTGTGGAAGATGACCCTGACCTGATGGAAATGATTTCCTTTAAGTTGGACAACGAAGGTTTTAAGGTTGACCGGGTAGTTTCCGGGCGGCAAGCTTTAGACCGAATCGCTGTCAATGTTCCGGATTGTGTAATATTGGATGTTATGCTGCCGGATATCGACGGCTTGACAGTGCTCAATGAAATTGCTAACCACTCAGAAACAAAAAATCTACCCGTTATTGTTTTTAGTAATATTGCCGATCAAGCATCAATTGAGCAGGTGGAGGCAATTGGCAAATATGATTATTTAGTTAAGGCTCAAACTGACTTGAGCCAGTTAGTAGATTTAATCAAGAAAAGACTCAATTAGCTTAAGTTATCCACAATAGGTAATTTAGTTGACAAAATAGTCGAAAAATATTGGAAAAATGGCGAAAAACGCCATTTTTTCTTTGTGCTAAAAGGGTTTGACAGTGGAGTAAAAGTGGTGTAAAATGGTTATAGAGTGGTTCAAGGTGGATGAAAGTGGGGATAATGCAAAAGCTTTGGGGATAAGATATATCAAAAAAATAAAATAAAAGGAAAAATTAAAGTCAAAAAGCCAAAATAAAATAAAACCCAACTAATTAACTATTCACAGCAATGTTTATCGGTGAATATCAACACAATATTGATGAAAAGGGGCGCTTGGCCGTGCCGGCCAAGTTCCGCAAAGATTTGAAAGTTGGCGCAGTGGTTACTAAAGAAGTTGACGACTGTCTTTCTTTGTATCCCAAAACCGAATGGAAAAAGTACGCCGATAAGATTGCTTCTTTGCCTACCTCTAAAGCCGATGCGCGGGCTTTTGCGCGTTTGAAACTGGGTAGCGCGATGGATTTAGAAGTTGATAATCAGGGCCGGATGTTAATTCCTGAATATTTACGCAAGGATGCCGGTTTAACCAAGAAGGCTGTAATTATTGGTTTATATAATCGTTTGGAAATTTGGAGTGAAGAGAAATGGCAGGCTTATAAAAATAAAACTGCCAGCAGTAGCAGTCAAATTGCTGAATCTTTAGGTG
>JBAYMO010000010.1:0-43504 GCA_041663485.1 Candidatus Buchananbacteria bacterium
TAAATATTAATATGTTAAAACGAGCTGTCTTTGTCATTGCTCAAAATGACTTTCATGATACTGAACTTTTGGTGCCTAAAGCGGTTTTGGATCAAAGGAGAATTGAGACTAAAATCGCCTCAAAGGTTTTAGCGGCGGCTCATGGAAAATTGGGAGCAACGATTGAACCGGATTTGGCTCTGGCTCAGGTTCGACCGAATGATTTTGATGCCATAATTTTTGTTGGCGGTTCCGGCGCGTGCGTGTATTTAGACGATGAAGAGGTGATTAAACTAGTTCAAGCTTTTCAAAAAGCCAATAAAATTTTAGCCGCGATCTGTCTAGGGCCATCAATTTTGGCTAATGCCGGAGCGTTAATTAGTAAGACCGCCACGGCTACGCCCAGCCAAGAAGAAAATTTAAAAAATAAAGGCGCGGAGTATACTGGCATGCCGGTTGAAGTTGACGGTTTAGTCGTGACGGCCAAAGGGCCGCAGGCGGCGACGGAGTTCGGGGAAAAATTGGCTTATCTCTTGGAGGATTAACTTTATGGTCTACGATACAATTATTATCGGCGCCGGTCCGGCGGGCATGTCGGCCGGGGTCTATGTTTGCCGCAAAAAAATAGCGGCTTTAGTTTTGTCTAAAGACATCGGCGGGCAAATGGCCAAATCCTGGGGTATTGAAAATTATTTGGGCTACAACATAATTTCCGGAGCCGATTTGGCGAAAAAATTTAAAGACCATCTGGACAGCTTTAAGTGTTTGACTTCTTTGTCGGGCGTAGAGATTGAAAAGATTAGTAGAATTAAGAAAGAATTCTTAGTTAAATTAAAAGACGGTTCAAGTTATATCGCCAAAACGATTATTATTGCTTCCGGTAAAGCACCAAGAAAGCTCGGGGCTAAAGGTGAGGAAGAGTTTTTGGGTCGCGGCCTGACATATTGCGCCACTTGCGACGCGCCGTTATTTGCCAATAAAATCGTAGCCGTGGTCGGCGACGGCAATTCCGCTTTGGGCGCGACTTATCAGCTGAACAAAATTGCCAGCCAGGTTTATCTTTTAGTTACCGGTTCAAAATTTAAAAAAGATTTGGATAAAATTTTGATGGAAAAAACTTTAAGTGCCGGTAATTTAAAAGTTATTTTTGACGCCTCAGTCGTAGAGATAAATGGTAGTCAGATAATTAGCGGCCTGGATTATAAAGATAATAAATCGGGAAAAATTATTCAGCTGCCAGTCCAGGGAGTATTTGTGGAAATTGGTTCGGTGCCCGCCATTGATTTTTGCAAGAAATTAGTTAAAACCAATAAGCTGGGTGAGATAATCATTGACCGATCCAATATGACATCAGTCAAAGGAATATTCGCGGCCGGTGATGTAACTGATGTTTACGAGAAACAAACGATTATCGCGGCCGGTGAGGGAGCCAAAGCGGCTATTGGCGTGGCCAGATATCTGAGCAGCCATTAATCAATATTGACTAATGATGCTTCGGCTGCTATAATGCTTGAACAATTAAATAGGCTTATTTTTAATCCAAAGGGGCGAAAACCCCTTCGCTTTTGCTTATAAAAATTTACAAAAATATTACGTTACTATATGATGTCAAAATTTCAACTTGAGTCTGAATACCAACCCAAGGGCGATCAGCCGCAAGCCATAGCTAAGTTGGTCAAGGGTTTTAATAAATTCCCAGAGCAAACGCTTTTGGGCGTGACGGGTTCGGGCAAAACATTTACCGTCGCCAATTTGATTCAAAAGACACAAAAGCCGACTTTGGTTTTATCGCACAATAAAACTTTAGCCGCTCAGCTGTATCAAGAATTCAAAACTTTTTTCCCCCATAATCAGGTTTGTTATTTTGTTTCCTATTATGATTATTATCAGCCGGAAAGCTATTTGCCCCAAAGCGACACCTATATTGAAAAAGATTCAATGGTTAACGAAAAAATCGAGCAGCTTCGGCTGGAGGCGGCTCAGGCATTGTTAAGCCGTGATGACGTAATTGTAGTCTCGTCGGTTTCTTGTATCTACTCTTTCGGCCGGCCGGATGAATATCAAAATCAAAGTATATATTTGAAAACCGGCGTTAAAATTAAACGGCAGGATTTAATTGGTCAGTTAGTTGACATCCAATACGAAAGAAATGACATGGAAATTAAAGCGGGACGTTTTAGAGTTAAAGGTGATACGATTGATATTTTTCCGGGATCTTCAGAAGCAAATATGATAAGAATTGATTTGCAGCAAGACAAAATCAATAATATCTATGAAATTCATCCGGTTTCCGGTCAGGTGATTAATAATCTAAAAGAGGCTTGGGTTTATCCCGCGCGGCCATATGTCGTGCCGCCGGAATTGATTAAACCAGCCGTGGCGTCCATTCGCAAGGAACTAAGCGAACGTCTGCCGCAGTTGGATACGGTTGAGTCTTATCGTTTAAACCAACGCACTAACTACGATTTGGAAATGATTGAACAAATGGGCTATTGCAAGGGCATGGAAAATTATTCTCGGCATTTCGACGGACGAAAGCCCGGTCAGCCGCCGTTTACGCTGATGGATTTTTTTAATTACTCGTTTAATAATGATTGGCTGTTTGTCATCGACGAAAGTCATCAAACCCTGCCGCAGGTCAGGGGAATGTATTTTGGCGATTTGGCGCGCAAGAAAAATTTGGTTGATTATGGTTTTCGCTTGCCCTCGGCTTTTGATAATCGGCCGCTAAAGTTTTTGGAATTCAGTAAATATTTAAAACACGTGGTTTTTGTTTCCGCCACGCCGGATCAATATGAAATCGAGCGCAGCGGCCAGGTCGTGGAGCAAATTATTCGTCCCACTGGTTTGGTTGATCCTAAAATTGAAGTCAGACCATTGTCCGGTCAAGTCGACGATTTAATTGCTGAAATCAAAAAAACCGCGGCTGCCGGTCATCGAACCTTGGTAACGACCTTGACTAAACGCATGTCTGAAGATTTATCAACCTATTTTGCCGACCAAGGCCTAAAGACCGTATATCTACATTCCGAAATTGACACTTTGGAGCGTATTGAGATTATTAAAAAATTACGTTTAGGTCAGTATGACGTTTTGGTAGGCATAAATTTATTGCGGGAAGGTTTGGATATTCCCGAAGTCGCTTTGGTGGCGATTTTGGACGCGGACAAAGAAGGTTTTCTGCGCAATCGCACGAGTTTAATTCAAACCGTCGGCCGGGCGGCGAGAAATTCTCAGTCTCGGGTAATAATGTATGCCGATAAAATTACCGGTTCCATGAAGGCGGCGATTGACGAAACCGAACGGCGGAGAGAAATTCAATTGGCCTATAATAAAAAAAATAAAATCACGCCGCAGTCCATCATTAAATCAATCGCCGCCGAAACCGTGGTGATTGAACCGGGAGAAAAGGGCAAAGAATTGGCCATTGATCAATTGATTCTTGATTTGGATGGGCAAATGAAAGCCGCCGCAGAAGCCATGGATTTTGAGAAGGCGATTGAGTTGAGAGATAAGATTGAAAAACTTAAAAAAAATATTGAACAGGAATAATAAAGTCTATCAATTTAAAATTTATGTCAAACAATAAATACATTACCATTCATGGGGCTAGGGAGCACAATTTAAAAAATATCAACGCGGAAATTCCCATTGATAAACTAACGGTCATGACCGGCCTGTCCGGCTCGGGTAAATCGACCTTGGCTTTTGATACGCTATACGCCGAAGGTCAGCGCCGTTATGTCGAATCTTTGTCAGCTTACGCTCGGCAGTTTTTGGGCTTAATGAATAAGCCGGACGTGGATAAAATTACCGGACTTTCTCCGGCTATTTCAATTGAACAGAAATCAATTTCTAAAAATCCGCGATCTACGGTCGGCACGATTACCGAAATCGCCGATTATTTAAGATTGCTTTTTGCCAGAATCGGCGTGCCGCATTGTCCAAATTGCGGCCAACGCATCAGTTCGCAATCCGCGGAATCAATCGTGGATTTAATCATGCAGGAAAAACCCAATACTACCGTGCAAATTTTGGCGCCGGTGATTAGAAGTAAAAAAGGCACTTACGAAAAATTGTTAGCTGATTTGTTGAAAAAGGGATATAGTCGCGTGAGAATTGACGGTGAAGTTCAGGAGTTGATTGATTGGGAAAAGGCCAAGCTGAACAAACAAAATAAGCACAACATCGAAGTGGTTATCGACCGTTTGGTTTTAAAAAAAGAATCAATTCCGCGGTTAACCGAAGCGGTGGAGACGGCCTTGGATGAAGCCGATGGCTTGGTTTTGGCGGTGATTAATAAAACTGAGAAAATGTTTTCTCAGCACAACGCATGTTTGGATTGCGGCATTTCTTTGGAAGAAATGCAGCCCCGTAATTTTTCTTTCAATTCGCCTTTTGGCGCTTGCCCGACTTGTCATGGTTTGGGTTTTACGCAAAATTTTGATATTAATTTGGTGATTCCGGATCAAAATTTATCTTTAGCCGACGGGGCGATTAAACCCTGGAAAGCTCACGGCGAAGGTTGGCGCAATCAGCAGCTTGAGGGTTTGGCTAAACATTATAAATTTGATTTGTGGACGCCGTTTAGGAATTTACCGGAAAAAATAAAGAATATTGTTTTAAACGGCTCAGACGAAGAGATAAAATTTGACGTTAAGTCTTGGGATAAAGGTATGAGTCATAGCTGGACGGGAAAATTTGAGGGTATTATACCGCAGCTGGAAAGGTTATATAAGCAAACTGAATCAGAATGGCGGCGTCAGGAAATGGAAAAGTATATGGCCACTGGGCCGTGCCCGACTTGCCAGGGCAAGAGATTAAAGCCAGAAATTTTGGCCGTTACCGTGGGTAACAAAAATATTTGGGAAGTCAGTGAATTTTCCATTGAAGGTTTGCTCAAGTTTTTTACGGAATTAAAGTTATCCAGTCAGGAAAAAGAAATTGCCAAATTGATTTTGCGCGAAATTGAAAATCGTTTGAAATTTCTTTTGAATGTCGGTTTGGATTATTTAACTCTGTCTCGCGAAGCCAGAACTTTATCCGGCGGAGAGGCTCAACGGATACGTTTGGCCACGCAAATCGGTTCGGAGTTGCGCGGGGTTTTGTATATTTTAGACGAGCCGTCGATTGGGCTGCATCAAAGAGATAATGATAAATTAATTGAGACTTTAAAAAAATTACGCGATTTGGGTAATACCGTAGTGGTCGTGGAGCATGATGAGGATACCATTTTGCACGCCGATCACGTTATTGATTTAGGCCCGGGTGCGGGGATTCACGGCGGCCATATTGTTTGTGCCGGCACGCCAGAACAAATTAAAAAATGTCCAGAATCAATTACCGGTCAATTTTTGTCGGGCAAGAGAAAAATTGAAACTCCGACCAAGCGCCGAAAGATTTTTGACCATCTGCAGATTTTTGGCGCTCAGGAACATAACTTGAAAAATATTGATGTCAATATTCCGCTGAAAGTTTTAACCTGCGTTACCGGCGTTTCCGGTTCCGGCAAAAGCACTTTGGTTAATGATATTTTATACAAAGCTTTATATAAAATATTTTGGCGGGCCGTTGAGCAGCCGGGCAAGTATAAAGCCATTAAGGGTTTCGGTAAATTAGACAAGGCCGTCATCGTCGATCAATCACCAATCGGCCGGACTCCCAGATCAAATCCGGTCACTTACATTGGCGTTTTTACGGTCATCAGAGAATTGTTTACTCAAACCAAAGAAGCGCGTGCCCGAGGCTGGAAGGCGGGACGGTTCTCGTTTAACGTCGCTGGCGGCCGGTGTGAGGAATGCGAAGGCGACGGAGTAAAAAAGATTGAAATGAATTTTTTGCCGGATGTTTATATCGAATGTGAAAAATGCAAAGGTAGCAGGTTTAATCAAGACACTTTGTCGGTCAAATATAAAAATAAAAATATCGCGGAAGTTTTGGCTATGACCGTGGAAGAAGCCTTGGAATTTTTTGAAAATATTCCGGCTATTGCCAATAAACTGCAGACTCTATACGATGTTGGTTTGGGTTATATTACTTTAGGTCAGCCGGCCACCACTTTGTCCGGCGGCGAAGCCCAACGCATTAAATTAACCTCCGAACTTTCACGCAAAGGCGGCAATACCATGTATATTTTAGATGAGCCGACGACCGGTCTGCATTTTGCCGATGTAGAAAAACTTTTGGGAGTTTTGGGTCGATTGGTCGATAAAGGCAATACCGTTTTGGTCATTGAACATAATTTGGATGTGATTAAATCGGCTGATTGGGTGATTGATTTGGGTCCGGAGGGCGGGGATCGCGGCGGCAGGATTATTGCCGAGGGTACGCCGGAAAAAATTGCCAAATGCGCCAAGTGGAGTTACACGGGAAAATATTTAAAGACAGTGTTAAAATAAAAAAAGAAGGGGGTTAGCCTTCAAAATGTATCACGCGGATTTTTACCGGCCAATTTACGGCTTGAAAAATCCTACGTAGCATAAAAATATAAGGAGCATGGCGCCTACGATGATGAGGCCAAGCGCGCCTTTGACCAAGCCGGCAATGATCGTTGCCGCCAGGCCGAAAAACGTGAATTTGGTGGTTAAACCAGTCAAAGCGTGACGCCAACTGCCAGGAACTTTTCGGGTGGCCTGGCATTGCGCCAAAAGCCGTAAGATATTGGGCTTTCCCTGACTGACTTCAATGGCGCCGGCTAAGTCCGCTCTGTCTGGGCAACAAATACCGGCAACGATATTCCGTATTCGTTCGGTCAACTCCGGGTTATTCAGAAGTTCTTCAATTTCGGCGACATCTGTCTTTCTGAATAAGATACCCTGTGGTTCAAGGATCATATCAAGCAAATAAACCGCGGTATTCAGATTAACGATCAAGGCGAGTTCTACCCGAATTTGATTAACGGTGACGCCATACATCCATCGTAAATCCGTAATGCCCTGCAAGAGCATTGACATGTTTCGGCCTTGCACCAGACAAAGTTCTTCCTGACCATGGTTGAGTTGCCATTGAACGCTCTGGTCATTATGTCTTCCTGGCGGAAATAATAACGCCATTCGGCCTTGAGCCGTCAAATAGGCGTCATACTTTGGTTCACTCGTTTCCAATTTCGTACCCTCCTGTTGAAGAAGTTGGTGTAACAGTTTATGATCAAGCAGATTTGATCAATATAATATAATAATAAAATTATTGATACTTGTCAACATTTATTTTATGAATATTTTCGATAAAATTAAAAAAGCACCAAAGCAACCGGGCTGTTATCTTTTTAAAAATGATTTAGACCGGGTAATTTACGTGGGTAAAGCCAAGGATTTAAAAAATCGGATTGGCTGGTATTATAGAAAAGAAAATCAAGTCGGTAAAACCGCCAGCTTGGTGCAAAGAATTGTTGACGTGGAGTTTATTGTCACTGACACGGAAGTCGAGGCGTTGCTGCTGGAAGCGGAATTAATAAAAAAATATCAGCCAAAATATAATATTCAGTTAAAAGATAGCGTGCGTTATGCTTATATTAGAATCACTAAAGATAAATTTCCCAAGTTAGAAACTGCTCGAACGATAAAAAAAACTGATCAAGTTTTTGGCCCATACGTTTCTGGCCAATCCCGACAGCAAGCAATTCGTTTGGCTAATAGCTTATTCAAGCTGCGGGTTTGCCGTAAATTACCCAAGCGCGCTTGTCTACTGTATCATATCAAACAATGCAGCGCGCCCTGTATCAATAATATTTCTGAAAAAGAATATAACGAGAATATAGAAAAAGCGGCCTGGCTTTTGAAAGGAAAAACTCAAGAGTTGGTGGAAAAGTTGAATTATGAAATGAAAGATTATTCCGCCCAGCAAAAATACGAATTAGCCAAAATTCGCCGTGATCAAATTTTAGCTTTAAAAAACATTGCCGAGAGACAGAAAGTATCTTTAAAGCGGCGTTATAATCAAGACGTGATAAATTATTTTTCGGCTCCGAACAAATTTGTAGTTCAAATTTTTAATATTGATAAAGGTATAATTTCCGGCCGCCAAGAATTCAGTTTTGCCGTTTCGTTGTTGGGGGATGCCAGACAAAGCCTCTCGGATTTTATCCGGCAATATTATTATTCCCAAGAAATCCCTCAGGAAGTAATTGTGCCGATAAAATTACCTGAGCAAAAATTATTAGAAAAATATTTGGAAAAAATTGCCGGTCATAGAGTAAAAATTTTTGTGCCTCAGAAAGGTGACAAATTAAAACTTTTAGCCATGCTGAAAAAAAATATTGAAATTGGTTTAAAAGCCGGTGAGAGTAGCCTGGTTGATTTGCAAAATGTTTTATCGCTGTCGGTGCTGCCGCGAATTATTGAATGTTTTGATATTTCCAATTTAGGCGCTTCGGATGTGGTTGGTTCCATGGTTTGTTTTAAAGACGGCTTGCCGGACAAGAATAATTACCGCCGTTTTAAGATTAAAACCGTCGTCGGCCAGTCGGATTATGACTGCATGAAAGAAGTGGTTTATCGTCGCTACTACGGTTTGATTAAAGAAAAAGGCAGATTCCCTGATTTGATTATGGTTGATGGCGGCAAACCCCAGCTTTCGGCGGCGCAAAGTGCGTTGCGGGAATTAGGCCTGACTTTGCCGCTGATTGCTTTGGCTAAACGCGATGAGGAAATTTTTACCCTGTTCAAACAATATCCAATTATTTTGTCAAAAAAATCCAGTGCCCTGAAAATGATTCAAAAGATTAGAGATGAAGCTCATCGTTTTGCTATTAAGTATCATCGTCTGTTGCGCAGCAAAAAAGATTTTAAAATTTAAACTAATTATTTTCTTAAATAAAAAACGGAGAAGCGTCCATTTCTCCGTTGGCTCAGATGAGTTGGCGTTTGCGTCGGTTTTGCCGGACTCGAGATTTTCTCGACTCGATAATCTCCACGCGTTTGTCGCCGGCGTGGGGGTTGTCATAGGCGCGCCAGACGCTTTCCGGCAGACCAACCCGATTATTCGTATCGGGATGGGTAATCAACAGACATCTTTCATACGCTATCTCCCTCCGGATTGCTAAGTACCGGCCAGATGGCAACCAGACATCTTGACTTCGGTCACGAGGGTCAGTGGAGTAATTACAGACCCTGGTTTCCCCGTGAAGAACGAGGGTGATTTGGCCTTGGGTTGCAGTATTCATACTAACTTCCTCCAGGTTGAGCATATAACATTATATGGGCCCAAGTTTTTTTTGTCAATTCAAAATTAAGAGTATAAAAAAGATCCCAAACCACATCGTTCCACGGGCATGGATCAATAATGGTTTGGGAAAGGGGGCACTTTTTTAAGGCCGAAGTGCTAAAACCTTCCTTTGGTCAGGCGCAAGGGGTTTCTTGCTACCCGTGCTTAGTGTGCTTTCCCGTAACCCCAGGGAGGGTTGGGATTTTTAAGTCGCGTCTTGTGTGTGTTCTCGCATTGACCTTTTTTGCGTGTTAGACAGGGCCGAATGCATGCCTTACAGAGAGACGAAGAAACTACAAGGCATAAAGCATATTATTTTAAACTTAGGTTTTTGTCAATGGTAGTAACAATTTTTACAACATGTTTTTTTTAAAAAAAAGAACCTCCCCCAAGGTTCTTCTCGCTGATTACGGGTTAATAATCTGCGTATGGATTGAACATTTCGCGACCAGAAGATCGGTCTCGCGTCGCTTCATCCAACTTGGCCAGGATTTCATCCAGGCGCGTTTTTTCAACGCGCGCCGATCCAAGCTGACCATTTTTACGCCGCTTATCCCGCGCCTTTTTATTGCGCCGATTCTTGTTGCGGGTCGTTTGGCTTAAACGCCCACCTGAACTTTTTTGGCCCATGGTCAATTCCCTTCATCTGGTTGGTAGCCAATAAGCGCATTATGATATTATCGATTTATTGTTGGTTAGTCAATGCTTAGCAATTGAAATACAATAAGTTTGACCTTGAAAATATTAAGGATTTTTGTCATAATGAATAATATATGGCCAAGCTTTATATTGTCGCAACTCCGATCGGAAATCTCGAAGATATTACGCTTCGGGCTCTTCGAATTTTGAAGGAGGTGGATTTAATTGCTTGCGAAGATACGCGCGTGACCAAGAAACTTTTAGATCATTATCAAATTACTAAACCAACCATCAGCTATCATCAACACAGTAAAGTGGAAAAGATTGATTTTTTGGTTTATAAAATCAAAGAAGGCAAAAGTATTGCCTTAGTCTCCGATGCTGGTACACCCGGAATTTCTGATCCTGGTGGCTTATTGGTTAAGGCCGCGGCTCTATCCGACATAGAAATTGAAGTTATTCCTGGTCCCAGCGCTTTGGTTTCTGCGGTCTCTATTTCCGGCCTAGCGCTAGATAAATTTATTTTTTACGGATTTTTGCCGCACAAAAAGGGTCGAGAGAAAATCATTAAAGAAATTATCGAGGGTAAAATGCCGGTTGTATTTTATGAATCGGTGCATCGAATTCAAAAAACTCTAATGCAGCTTTACGAATTTGGTTTAGGTCGAGAAATAGTTGTCTGTCGTGAATTAACGAAAGTTTTTGAAACGGTTTATCGCGGCTCAATTAAAGAAGTCATTAAACAATTAGATGAAGAACAAACCCGAGGTGAGTTTGTTGTCATCATTGATGGAAAATAATTAAATTTAAACTTTGTTTTAAGAAGATTATAAATATGAATAAAAGATTTTATATCACCACTACCTTGCCTTATGTCAACGCCGAACCTCACATCGGTTTTGCTTTGGAAATTATTCAGGCCGATGTTATAGCTCGTTATCATCAAAGTTTGGGTGATGAAGTAATATTTAATACTGGTACTGATGAACACGGAGTTAAAATTTATCGCAAGGCAACTGAGGCGAAACAAGAGCCGCAAGCCTATGTTGATATTTATGCCGCCAAATTTGATCGCTTAAAGCAAGCTCTAAATTTAAGCTATACAAATTTTATTCGAACTACCGACGAGAATCATAAGAAAGCGGCTGTTGAATTTTGGCAGCGATGTTTGAAAAGCGGAGACATTGAAAAACGTATTTCTAAAATTAATTATTGCTCTGGCTGCGAATTGGAAAAAACCGCCTCTGAATTGGTTAATGGTTGTTGTCCGGAACATCCTAACCTTAAATTGGAAGAAATTGAAGAAGAAAATTATTTTTTTAAATTTTCTCGCTACGCCAAACCGTTGTTGGATTTTTATAAAAAAAATCCTAATTTTGTCGTGCCGGATTTCAGATTCAACGAAATTAAAAAATTCGTGGAAAACGGTCTGAATGATTTCAGTATTTCCCGACTTAAACGTAAAATGCCTTGGGGTATTGCTGTGCCTAATGATGACGATCACGTCATGTATGTTTGGTTCGATGCGTTGATTAATTATATTTCTACTATTGGTTGGCCCCATGATTTAAAAACTTTTGAAAAATTTTGGCCAGGCATTCAGGTCGCCGGCAAAGATAATTTGCGCCAGCAATCAGCTATGTGGCAGGCCATGCTGATGTCGGCTGGTTTGCCTAATTCAAAAAAGATTTTTATCCATGGTTTTATTATCAGTGGCAATCAAAAAATGAGCAAGAGTCTGGGTAATGTCATTAACCCATTTGATTTGGTAGAAAAATATGGAACGGACGCGGTGCGTTATTACTTACTGAGACATATTAATCCATTTGAGGACAGTGATTTTACCATCGAGAAGTTTGAAACCGCTTTTACGGCCGATTTATCTAACGGTTTAGGCAATTTGGTCAGCCGCATTTCCGGATTAATTGAGCAAAATCAAATTTTAATTAAAAAAGATAAATCGGCTCAATTGGACAAGAAATTTGGTGAGTTGATTGAAAATTTTCAATTTGACCAAGCTTTGAAATTTATTTGGGAAAAAATTACCGCCTTAGATGTGCTCATTGCTGAAACCAAGCCTTGGGTTTTGGCCAAAGAGGGCAAAAAGGATGAAGTGGAAAAAATTCTAAATCAAGCCGCGGCCGGCATTAAAGAAATTGCCTTTTTATTGGAGCCATTTATGCCCGAGACGGCCAAGAAGATTCAGTTAATTTTTGCCGAGAAAAACATTAAAAAAGCTGAACCTTTATTTCCCAGGTTAAATACTAAATAATTTTTTACTTTATGTTTTTAACCGTACTTGATCTCATTTTAATCCTGGCGCTTTTTATTTTTATTGCCTTTGGCTTTACCTTGGGTTTAATTGAGGCAATTGGAGCGATTATCGGGGTTTTTGCCGGCGCTTTCGTGGCCAACTTATTTTTTGTCGATTTTGCTAATTTTTTAACCCCAATTTTTTTGGGCAATAAAATTGCTGCCGAAATCGTCTCTTTTGCTTTGATTTTTTTTATTGTCAACCGGCTAGTCGGTCTGATTTTTCATGTGGTGGGAAAAGTTTTTAATTTAATCGCGATTATTCCTTTCGTTAAGACTTTTAATAGATTATTAGGCGCCATCTTTGGTTTGATTGAGGGGATTCTGGTTTTAGGTTTAATGATAATTTTTATTTTCAGCCTTAACGTTTCTCTTTGGGTCAATAATATCATTGACGCTTCGGTTGTGGCCAACTGGCTAACGACAGCGGCCGGATTTTTAATCCCATTAATTCCCGAGGTAATTAATCAAGCCAAACAAGTGATCTAATTATGTTAGTTGATTCGCACGCCCATTTAAACTTTGAAGATTTTTTGTCGGACTGGCAAAAAGTTATTGCCGATTGTCAAGAAAATAACATTTGGATGATTAACGTTGGTTCGCAATTGGCGACCAGCGCCAAGGCCGTCAGTATCGCCCAAGACTATAAAAGAGGAGTTTACGCCGCGATTGGTTTGCACCCGATTCATACTTTGGGCAGTCAGTTTCATCCGGAAGAGTTCAGAATCGATGATTATCGCCAGCTGATTAAACAATCAAAAAAAGTGGTGGCTATCGGTGAGACTGGATTGGATTTTTTTCATGAACCAGAAAATATTAAGAAACAACAAGAAACATTTATTGAGCATATCAATTTGGCTAAAGAATTTGATTTGCCGTTAATTTTACATAGCCGTAATAGTAAGAACGGTCAGCTTGATGCTTATGATGAGATTTTGAAAATTATAAAAAAGGAAAATTATAAAAAAGGAGTAATTCATTGTTTTAGTGGAACTTTGACGCAAGCTTTGGCTTTTGTGGAGCAAGGCCTGATGGTTGGTTTTACCGGCATCATCACTTTTGATAAAACCGGTAATTTAGCCGAAGTGGCAAAACGTCTGCCTTTGTCATCAATTTTAATTGAAACCGATTGTCCTTATCTGGCGCCCGAGCCGCATCGGGGGGAGAGAAATGAACCGGCCTATGTTCAATTTACGGCAGAAAAAATTGCTAAAATAAAGGAGATTGATTATAATGAAATTGCCGAGAAAACGGCTCAAAACGCGATTAACTTATTCAAGTTAAGCTAATATTTAAGGTTTTATGCCACATTTGGACGAAGATTGTCCATGCGGATCCGGCCTGCCTTATGGCGAATGCTGCGGAGCAAACGAGCCCTGCGACTGCGGATCTGACAAGCCAGCCCGCGAGTGCTGTTACTAAAATTCAGTAAAATTTTCAGTGAAAGCCAAAGATAATTTGGAAGGTGAGTTTATTTTTCATTTTTTACAGTTTACAGCCTACGTTTTATTTGTTAAACTAATTGCACAAAATAAATGTCCGCGAGGCGGCTAGCCTCGTTTTAATAAATAATTTTATTATTAATTATGTTCTTATCGATTTTTATCATCGGTTTAGTGGGTCTAGCGACCGCCGGCTTTTTGGCCCAGCATGTGCTAAAACAAGAGACGGGGACGGAAAAAATGCAGGAAATTGCTTTGGCGATCAAACAAGGAGCCATGGCTTTTTTAAAACGCCAATATTACACCATCAGCATTCTATGCACGGTGATGGCGGTATTAATTTTTTCAATTTATTTTTTCAGCGGCAATTTATCTTACGGTTGGCACACGGCTTTAGCTTTCGTGCTAGGTGCTTTCTGTTCAGCTCTGTCCGGCTACATCGGTATGTTTATTGCCGTTAAAGCGAATTTAAGAACCGCGGCCGCCGCGACCAAGAGTTTGAATCTAGCCCTGCAAACGGCGATGCGTGGCGGCGCCGTTTCCGGCATTATGGTGGTTACACTTTCTATGGTTGGTGTGGCCGGTTTATTTTATGCTTTTGGCGGTTTAAAAAATCCGATTGAGGTGCCGTTTTTGATGGTTGGTTTTGGCTTCGGGGCATCATTCGTTGCTTTATTTGCCCAGTTGGGCGGAGGAATTTATACCAAAGCGGCTGATGTGGGCGCGGATTTGGTAGGCAAGGTGGAAGCCGGCATTCCCGAAGACGATCCGAGAAACCCGGCCGTCATTGCCGATTTGGTCGGTGATAATGTTGGCGACTGTGCGGGTCGCGGTGCTGATTTATTTGAATCAACCGCTGCGGAAAATATCGGCGCTATGGTTTTGAGTGTAGCTTTGTATCCAATCTTTGGTTTGAATGGCGTTATTTTTACTTTGGCCGTAATGGCTTTTGGTTTATTGGCTTCTATTGTTGGCATTTTCGTCGTGAGAATTAAGGAAGATCAAGATCCGATGAAAGGTTTAAATCGTGGTTACGCTGTGGCCACAATTTTGGCCATCGTCGGTCTGGGCGTAGCTTGTAAGCTTCTATTGGGAGTTTTCTGGCTTTGGTTCTTCGGTTGCGGCCTAATTGGTGTTGCCACTAGCATCGCTTTTGTTTTTATCACTCAATATTATACGGAATATCGTTATCGCCCGGTTCGAGATATTGCCAAGGCCTCAGAAACCGGCGCGGCGACCAATATTATTTCCGGTTTTGCCGTGGGTTTGGAATCAACCGGCATGCCGGTGATTGTGATTTCGTTAGCCATTATGGCTTCTTATTATTTAGGTAAATTATCCGGAGTGGAAAGCGGCGGATTATTTGGCACGGCCGTGGCCACGATGGGTATGTTGGCAACCGCGACTTATATTTTGGCTATGGATAATTTTGGGCCGATTACGGATAACGCCGGTGGTATTGTGGAAATGTCATCAGTCTCAGAAGATATCAGAAAAAGAACCGATCGGTTAGATTCAGTGGGCAATACGACCAAAGCCTTAACCAAGGGTTATGCCGTTGGTTCTGCTGCCCTGGCCGCTTTTTTGCTTTTTTCCGCTTATTTGCAAGAAGTAAAATTAACCAGTATTGATTTAGCTAAACCGATTGTTTTCGTCGGCGGGTTAATTGGCGCGGCTTTAATTTTTGTTTTCTCTTCGTTTGCTATTCGCGCTGTCGGCCGAGCGGCTTATTATATTATTAATGACGTGAGGGCGCAATTTAAAGAAAAACCGGGGATTATGCAGGGCACGGAAAAACCGGATTATGCTCGCTGCGTTGATTTGTGCACGCGCGGGGCGCTTAAAGAAATGGTGTTGCCCGGTTTGCTCGCGGTCATTATTCCGACTTTGGTGGGTTTTATTTTGGGTCCGGAGTCGGTCGGGGCTACTTTAATGGTTGGAACCATTGTTGGTATTGTTATGGCGCTTTTGTTAAATAACGGCGGCGGCGCGTGGGATAATGCCAAAAAATATATTGAAACTGGTGCCTTTGGCGGTAAGGGTTCAGCCACCCATAAAGCGGCGGTAGTCGGGGATACGGTTGGTGATCCGTTTAAAGATACGGCCGGTCCTTCACTTCATGTTTTGATCAAATTGCTTTCCACTTTAACTTTAGTTTTAGCGCCGTTATTTCTTCTTTTGCATGCCTAGAACCTAGATATTAAATAAAAACTCCGCCAAGTGCTGGCGGAGTTTTTAGGTTGACAATTTGTAAAAAAATTACTAAAGTGCTTAAGAACAAATGGATCATTTAACCGCGGCCGGTCTATCAATAGGAGGGTGTTGCTTATGGCCAAATCATCAAGTCATGCGGTCGGTTGGCGGGCGCTGTGGCGTGTTCATGTCGAACACCAAGGAAAGCCTTCGTCCAAGGCTTCGCCTGCCGCGTCTCTTTGTCAGAAGGTGTTTGGCAGTAGTAACTGCCTTCGCACCAGGAAAAATCCGGAGTTGCCTTGTTCGGATTGTCCGCAAACATAGAAAAATGGAGGGTGTATGCCTAAATCGAGTCGTCAAAAAAAAGGCGGGAGGAATGGCCATTCCGATAAAGGCCATAATCGGCCTCGTCAGAATCAGATTCAGTCCCGCGTGGTGCAGCCGGTAACGGTTGCCAGTCTTACCAACGATTCATCAAGTCACGGCGGCTTGAGCAAGAATGCAAAAGCAGTCGGACCCGTGGTGGAGAAAAAGTCTGTCCGGCCTTGGTCGGATCTGATCAAGATGAAGCCGGGGGTGACACACTACCGGCAAGCCCAAGCCTCGGCGCGAAAAAAATATCGCCGTAAAGAGCGGTATGAGCGTTTGCAAAAGAAGGCGTCGGATCGCAAGATTAGCGTGCGCGCTCTTTTGGCCGAGCAATACGCTGAAGCCAGCGAAATCCTGGCCGCACCGAAGCGGCGCGAGGCTGAACGCAGGAAGCTTGCGGCTGAGCAGGCGAGCCTTGATGCGGCGCGAAGAAAGCGCGCGGCTGAACTTCACAAGGATGAAGTGGCTGAATTCGTGCGGATGCATGGTTGTAGGCCAAGTTGGGCCTGAATCCTGGACGATGGTAGTTTACCCGTTTTCAACCTAGGGGGGGGGTGGAAGAGAGCGGGTTTTTTTATTTGCGATGGCTAAACCAGCTGCCAATTTTTTTGCCGAAATTAGAAATCGCCCCGGGTTCGTTAATTTTTTTAATCTGACTTTCAAAATTTTGTTTTTTAATGGCGGCCAAAACCTCATGAAAAATTAATTTATAGGCCTGCTGATAAATTCCAAATTCTTGCGGGAGGCTGTGGATCTTAAAGATTGAATCAAGCTCTTGACCGATTTGGTTGACGTCTGCTTCCTGCCAACTAGCCGCCAGGACTAAATTATTCATCGTTAAGCTTATATTTTCTATGGCCGCGATTACTTTTTCCGGCTGGTATTCTTGTTTATTGGATCGGATAATTTTAAACTGGCCGATAATTTTATTCAATTCGCCAAGATTATTGGTTTGACTGATTGCCTCGGTCATCAATTCGGTTTGTTTTTCTTTAAACCTTTTTGCCCATTCTTGCTCCATTAAGTTTTTAACTTTTTGGCGCAAGCCAAGACTACCTTGACCGATTGGAATATTGGTTAATTTTTGCCAAAGTTCGTTGTTGGTTTCATCTTTTTTGCCGGTAATAACCGTTAGTAATAGGTGGTCGACATTTTCCTGAAAATATTTTTCGAAATTTCTTATTTCACCAATCACGTAATCGCTGGTGTATTCGCCTTCCGGCTCGGTGCCGCTAACTCTATCAAACTTTTCCAAAGAATGGCAAAGTTCATCTAAACTGGTAGCCTGACCCACCATCTCCGGAGTAATAAAAGATTTTAAAACCTTTGGGGTTTCAAAATTCGGTCGAGCGGCGGTTCTTTTGGGTTTATCAAACCGGAAATACTGTTCATAATTATCGGCTGTTTCTGCGTCAGGTTGAGGTGGATATTCAGTTTGACGCGCCAAATTGTCCGAAGATCTAAAATTTTTCATATTTTTATTAATCTCCAATATTTATCTTATTTTACCAAATTTGCTTAATCATCACAACTTTTTTCATATCCTAATAATGCTTAAACGCTTTTATTAAAATTAAAACGTGTTTTGTTGTTAGCGTTGACCTTTTATCAATTTTAGCCTATAGTTTTATTGATTGAATGGAGGGACATCAGTTTGTTCTTTCCATTTTTTGTGCCTTTTGGTTTTCATCTCTTTGCGCGGCAAGGAGCGGATAGGAGACGTCAGATGAGACTTACGGACATGGTACCGATTGTGTTTAATGTGGCCAGGTTGGCGCGATGGAGGGCCGCATCGAAAAAGCCATTGGATATTGGGAGGAACTACCACCCTGCCAATGACGACAGGTTTATGTCAGCCGCTCGAGCGGCTTCGCTGATCCATAGTTATGATGTTTTGGTTTTGACTGGCTTGGGTGCGACTGGCTGGACACCGGCTATGATGCAGGCAATTGCTGCCCGGCATTCTGAATTATTGGGTTTGACCCTAATCGCCATTGCGGGTCAAGGCGGCCGTGATCGGCTTGATGGGTCGGGTGATGACTTGGCGCTATATCCCGGGTTGCTTGGTGAGTTGATTACTGGGCACGCGGAAACTTTTCGACGCTGCTTGAAGGCGGCTGAGCGCGACAAGAGACTCAAGATTAGCTTGATTCCCCAAGGGGCGCTTTCACGCTTGATACAGGCCAAGGCTCAAGGCATGAAAACTTTTCGCACCAAAGCGGGTATTGGTACTTTCGTTGATCCGCGCTGGGGCACGGGCACGATCGTGGCCAACACGGACAAGCAGTGGGTTCGAATTGTTGACGGCGAGTTGGAGTATGATTGTCCGGATAACAATATGGTGGTGATTATCAATGCCACCGCGGTTGACGATCGTGGTAATGTTTATGTGCACGAATGTGCTTTGTTGGGGGAAATGAAAAACGCATCTTTGGCCGCTAAACGTCACGGCGGTAAGGTGATTGTTCAGTGTGGTTCTGTGCAGGAGTATCGGCCGGATGAGATTTATATCCCTGGCAATATGGTTGATGCTATTGTGGTTCGGCCGGAAACGCCCCAGACACTTTGCTATACTCAACGTCGTCCGAACCGTTCATTGGTGGTCGGATCCAAAGCCGATCTTCGGCGTTCCTTGGCGATAGTCAAAGCCATTAATCGAGTGGCGGGCTTTACTCCCAAGCGCAGCAAGGATGATTTGATGTTGGCTAAAGCCGCGGCCGTGGTGGTAGCCGATTCAATAAATGGGAGCCATAATCTGATTGTGGGTGTTGGCATGCCCGAAGAAGCAGCCGTTCAGTTGGCTTTGGCTGGTGTTCTTCAACGTCTGAGAATGATGGTAGAGAGTGGTCCGATTGGTGGTATTGCCGCCAGTGGCGCATTATTCGGTTGCATGTTTTTGCCGGAAGAACTGGTGGAATCTTGTGAAGCCTTTGCCCGCATTGAAAGTGGGGAGGGAGGCATAGTGGCTGTTTTGGGGGCTCTGGAGATTGATTTTCGCGGCAATGTCAATTTGTCCCGCAAAGCCAAGGGTATTCTAGGCACTGTTGGCCCTGGTGGTTCCACGGTAATTATCGACGGTGCTAAAACGATTGTGTTTGTCATGCATCTTTTCAACGGTAAAAGCCTGCGCGTCGTTGAGAACGTGAGTGAGGTAACTTTCAGTGCCTCACAAGCATTGAATGATGGCAAAGAGGTGTACTATGTTACTGACGTCGGAGTTTTTTATCTGACCAAGGACGGTCTTGAGCTGATCAATCTCATGCCTGGTGTCAGCCTAAAAGAAGCCAGGGCGATTATGCCCTTTGATTTCAAGGCTCAGACCAATGTTTCCGGTCTTGAAACTAACATCGCTTTGCGTCTGAGTATCTAAGCGTTTTTGGTTCAAAAATATTGTGGCCTCAATAACTTCGGTTGGTGAGGCTTTTTTATATCTACCAAATCGTCATTGCGCATGTAGGTCGAAATAAATATAATCAGTAGTTAATTGACCTTTTATCAATTTTAGCCTATAGTTTTATTGATTGCATGGAGGGACATCAGTTTGTTCTTTCCATTTTTTGTTTGACAACCGCTGAGGATTTTATCATGACGTATCTTCAACAATTACTTCAAGATCAAGCCGACAGGAAAAGTTACATTTGCGCGGGCGTTGATACCGATGACGAAAAGATGCCCAAAGGTCGCAGTGGCCAGTTGCTGGGTCGTGGCAGTCTGAAGTCGCGGCTGTTGTATTTCGGTAAGCAGTATCTATATCAACTATTCGACAGGACTTGCGTCTGTAAGCCCAACCTGGCGTTTTGGGCGGCTTATGGCGCCGAAGACACTTTAACGGAGTTGATCCAATATGCCCACGACTTAGGTATGCAGGTCATTCTTGACGCCAAGTATGGTGATATTGGCAATACCGCCAGGTTTTACGCCAAGACCGCGTTCGAGCGGTTCAAAGCCGATGCGGTTACCGTCAACGCCTATCTTGGTTCAGATACGCTTGACCCGTGGCTGGACTATGGCCCTGAACATGCCGTATACGTTTTGTGCCATACCAGTAACCCTGGCGCCGGTGAATTTCAGGAGCAGATGTTGTCCTCAGTCGATCGTCAGCTCTTTGTCCATTTGGCAGATAAAGTTACGGCCAAGCAAAAGGACGGCTGCACCCAGATAGGACTTGTCATGGGGGCAACTTTTCCCGAGCAGATCAAGCTGCTGCACGGAGTTGTGCCCGACGATACGACGCCGCTTTTGCTTCCCGGTATCGGTAAACAAGAGGGAGCCTTATTGGAGACCATAAGGAATGCCCGGCGCTATCCATTCGTTGTCAATATGTCGCGCGAATTAATGTACGCGGCGAGAAATCGCCACTTTGCCCAGGCGGCAGCGGCCAAGGCTGGGGAATACAATATTCGTATTGCCGAAGTCATGGCGGCCACGGCTTAAACGGCCGAGATTTATTTAATCCCGCTGGTTCTGAGATAAATCGGAATTCCAGCGGGTTTTTTATTATAATTTTTAATAAAATTCGCAGTAGATTTATTTGGATTTTTTTGATAAAATAGGTTAATGGAAATCAATTTAAAAACTTTAAATTCGGAGCAAAAAGAGGCGGTAATATATGATAACGGGCCACTTCTGATTGTGGCCGGTGCCGGTACCGGCAAGACAACCGTGATTACTCAAAGAATCGGTTGGTTAATAGAGCAAAACAAATGCCGGCCGGATGAAATTTTGGCGTTGACTTTTACCGACAAAGCGGCTCAGGAAATGGAGGAACGCGTAGATAAACTTTTGCCGTATGGTTATATTGATTTGTGGATTTTAACTTTTCACGCTTTCGCGGAAAAGATTTTGAAAGAAAATGCTTTGGAAATCGGTTTGCCTAACGATTTTAAATTGCTTAATCAAACTGAGCAGTGGCTTTTGGTTAGAAAAAATTTAGACCGATTTAATTTGGATTTTTATCGACCCTTGGGTAATCCGACCAAATTTATTCACGCTTTAATTAAACTTTTTTCCCGCGCCAAAGACGAGGTGATTGAACCTAAGGATTATTTGGCTTATGCCAAGAATTTACGCCTGAATTCAGATTCTTCTGATTTTGTTAAAGAGGTAATTGATCCGGAAATACTGGCCGATTTAAGTAAACAAGAAAAAAAGGAAATCATGGCTTTGGAGATTAAAAAAGCTGAAGAAGTGGCCAATGCTTTTCATGTCTATCAACAGCTGCTTTTGGATAATGAAGCTTTGGATTTCGGCGATTTGGTAAATTACTGTCTGCAGCTTTTTCAGAAACGGCCGGCGGTTTTGGCGCGTTACCGTCAAAAATTCAAATATATTCTGGTTGATGAGTTTCAAGACACGAATTACGCTCAATATGAACTGATCAAATTATTAGTTCAACCCCGAAATAACATTACCGTGGTGGGAGATGATGATCAATCCATCTACAAATTTCGCGGCGCTTCAGTGTCGAATATTTTGGAGTTTAAAAAAGATTATCCCAAGGCCAAAGAATTATTTTTAAACCAAAATTATCGCTCCACGCAAGAGATTTTGGATTGGTCTTATAAATTTATTCAACAAAATAACCCAGACCGGCTTGAAGTTAAATTAGCTAAAGCCGGTGATAAAAATAAATTGACCAAAAAACTCAAAGCTAATATCTCTGGCCAAGGTTTAATCAGACACCTGGCTTTTGAAACGGCTGACGATGAGATTCGGGGGGTGCTAAAACAAATTGTTGATTTAAAAGAAAAAGACAAAGACGCGGCCTGGAGCGATTTTGCGATTTTGGCGCGCACTAATGATGTGGCCAACTCCTTTGTCACTTCCATCAGCCAAACCAATATTCCTTTTCAATTTTTGGCTTCGCGTGGATTATACGTCAAGCCGATAGTTTTAGATATTTTAGCCTATCTTAAATTACTGGATAATTATCATGAAGGACCGGCCATGTATCGGGTTTTGAATTTTTCGGTTTTTGATTTAGCGCCCCAGGATTTGAATAATTTACTTTATCTGTCCAGTCGCAAAGGTCATTCAATTTTTCAAACGTTACAGAATACAATAACTAGTGCTCAGATGGAAGATGATTTGCGCGAGCAATTTAAAAAAATTGTTGGTTTGATTGAAAAGCATAGTCGGCTGGCTTTGGATAAAACGGTCGGTGAGGTGGTGATGGCTTTTCTGGACGAAACCGGTTATTTGAAATATTTAACCAAAGAAGACAGTTTGGCCACTCAAATGTCAGTGAGCTATTTAAACCAGTTTTATAAAAAAATCGTTGAATCTGAAAACGCGTTTGAAGACAAATCAGTCAAGAATTTCTTGCAATTAATTGAGTTAGAGCTGGAGGCCGGGGAGGCTGGGTCGTTGCAAAAAAGTCTGGACGAAGGTCCGGATAGCGTTAAAATTATGACGGTTCATTCGGCCAAAGGTTTGGAATTCAAATATGTTTTTTTAGTCAATTTAGTCGAACGCCGTTTTCCAACCGGCGAACGCCGCGATCCGATTGAATTGCCGGACGCGTTAGTCAAGGAAATCTTGCCCGAAGGTGATGCCCATTGGCAAGAAGAGCGGCGGTTATTTTATGTGGCTATGACCAGAGCCAAGATTGGTTTGTTTTTTACTTCGGCTTATGACTGCGGCGGCGCTCGCCGGAAAAAACTTTCGCCCTTTTTGCTGGAATTAAAAAATTTGGGCTTTGGTATTCAAATAGAGGATAAAATGCCCAAGGGTAAAGGAGTAATGGGCGAAAAGACCAGTGAAATCGGCCAGGACATAAAACGGGTAGATGAATTGACGCCGGTTTTTCCGGAAAATTTTTCTTTCAGTCAGTTGAAAGCTTTTGAGACTTGTCCTTATCAGTATCGATTTGCCCATATTTTGCGCGTGCCCGTGCGAGGCAAAGCGCAATTTTCTTTCGGCAAAACTATCCACGCCACTTTGCAACAGTTTTTTAATTTAGCCATTGAACGCCAAAGTGTTAAACAAACGGATTTGTTCGGCCAAGAAATTAATCAGGAAAAACCTGTTGGTAAAAATAAAAAAGCTGAAACTCGGGGACCAAAGCCGCCGGTTAGTTTGGCTGAGCTGTTAGAGATTTACGAAAATGCCTGGATTGACGATTGGTATACCAGCCGCCAAGAGCACGACGAGTATCACCAAAAGGGCCGAAAGACCTTAACGGAATTTTATCAAAGCATTGAAGCTAATTTTCCCAAACCAAAGTATTTGGAATTGCCGTTTACTTTTCGTTTGGAAGAAAATGGGGAAACGTATGGCATCAAAGGGGTGATTGATCGCATTGACGATTTAGGCGATGGAGTGGAAATTATTGATTATAAAACCGGAGCCGGCAAAACCCAAGAAAATTTTTCCGGTGAAGACAAGGAGCAGCTTTTAATTTATCAATTAGCGGCCGAAAGATTATTTCCGGAAACGGTTAAGACTTTATCTTTTTATTATGTGGAAGCCGGCCACAAGATTTCATTTATCGGTTCCAAAAAGGATTTGGATAATTTGCATAAAAAAATTATTAATAATATCAATGAAATTAAAAAGGGCAAATTCCCGCCTAAGCCTGGCATGATGTGCCAATGGTGTGATTTCAAAAATATTTGTGAATTCAGACAATAATTATGTCTTTTACTTCCATTAAAAAAATTATTCCCAAATCGGTCAAAGCCGCCGGAATTCAAAACAATCTTAATGAAGCCAAGATTTTAGAAAATTTTAATGAAACGGCCGCCAAGGTTTTTGGCGATCGCGTTTTAAAAAAGATTAAGCCTTTGTATATTAAAGACGGAACCTTAATGGTGGCGTGTCTTTCTGATGTTTTAGCTCAATATATTAGAGAAAATGAGCGAAGATTTTTGTTTGAATTGAATCGTCCTTTTGGTAAAGGGATAATTGAAAAAATTAGATTTTTAGCCTAATGAGTCAAAATTTATGAGAAACTGGCCGACAATTTTAATTTTGGTCTTAGCTTTTTTGGCAATTTTAATTTTTATATATTTTAATAAAAATAATTTTTTGGCCAAAGGTCAAAATATTAATATGGCAAATAATGAAATTCGCTCGGCGGCCGTGGCCGGCAGTTTTTATCCTAGTCAAAAAAATATTTTAAAAGAAAATATTACAACTTATTTAGAAAACGCTTCCACTACTTCGGGTTCATGGCCAAGAATAATTTTTATACCTCATGCCGGCTATGAATATTCGGCCGGGGTGGCGGCTGCCAGTTTTAAAACTTTAGTTCAAAGCCAATACCGAAGGGTGATTATTTTAGGACCCTCCCATCATTATCCCGTCTCGGGTTTAATTTTAGCTTCAGCAAAATTTTGGCAAACACCGTTAGGCCAAATCAAAGTTTCTGTCATAAATGAAGCTCTGAGTCAGGAAACTGATTTTAGAATTGATGACTCAATTCATGCCCCGGAGCATGCCATAGAAATTGAATTGCCATTTTTGCAAACGATTTTGCCGGATGTAGAAATTGTTCCGATTATTGTCGGCCAATTAAACGCCACTCAACGTCAAAACTTTGGAAAAATTTTAGAAAAATATTTTGATGAGCAGACTTTAATTATTGTCAGCGTTGATCTTTCACATTATCATCCAGCCGCGCAGGCTAAAGCTTTAGACGAAAAAACCATCACTGATATATTAAATTTTGCCGAAGATAAAATTTTAAATGAAGATGAAATCGACGCGCCCTGGGCGGTGGCTTCAATTTTGAATTTAGCGCAAAAACTTAACTTAAAACCAAAACTTTTGAGTTATAAAAATTCCGGAGACATCACCGGCGATCAAAGCGCCGTGGTCGGCTATGGGGCATTCGGCTTTTATCAGAGTCAAAGCGTTGATGAATACACTCTCGCTGAGAAAAAAGAATTATTGCAAATAGCGCGACAAACGATACAAAACTATTTTGCCACCGGCAAGAGACTTAAGACTGAGACTGGTAATCAAAAATTTTTGGCCAAGCGGGGAGTGTTTGTTACTTTAAATTTAAAAGATAAACTCAGGGGCTGTATCGGTTACATTGAGCCGATTAAGCCATTAGTTGAAGCAATCATTGATAATGCGTACTCGGCCGCTTTTGAAGATAATCGTTTTTTGCCTCTAACCGAAGATGAATTAGATGATATCAAAATAGAAATTTCAGTTTTAACTGAACCAAAGCCTGATAGCATTGAAAATATTATCCATGAAAAAAAAGGAGCAATTTTGCGACGAGGCAATAAAGGCGCGACCTATTTACCTCAGGTCTGGGAAGACTTAAACGATCCCAAGGTTTTTTTTACTACGCTTTGCCAAAAAGGCGGCTTGGCGGCTGATTGTTACCTTGATTCAGACGTCTCGGTTTTGTCTTATCAAGCCATAGTTTTTCACGAGTAATTTGAATTTGCAGCCGCTGCAAGATTTATGTTATAATAATTTTGTCTATGAACTACAAATTGTTCATGTGTTTGATAGTAATTGGTACGATCCTTTCGTGGTCGGCCTGGATTTTAATGATCCTGCGTTTTGATCCTTTTCAAGCGGGATTTTTAGCTTTTTTGATATTTTATGTTTGTACCTTTTTGGCTTTATCCGGCAGTATTTTTAGCGTCAGTGAATTAGTTTTAGCCAAAATTTTCAAGCGATCCACTACCGTTTTTCTGATTCAATCGGATATCCGCCACGCGATTCAATTTACCGTTTTGGTAGTAACTTGGGCGATTTTAAAAAGTAATGGATTATTGCGCTGGTGGAATTTACTTTTATTAATTTTAATTTTAACGGTCATAGAATTTTTATCTATCTCGTTGGAGCGAGAAAAAAGATCATGTTCATATGAAAGAGAAAATCCAACAACTCAGCCTACAATTTCAACAGGAAATCCAATCGATTTCTAAGCCGGAAGCTTTGGCGGAATTGGAAATTAAATATCTCGGCCGCAAAGCGGGCGAGCTTAATTCAATTTTGCGCGGCTTAAAAGATTTGAATGAAACCGACCGCAAAGAAGCCGGACAATTGGCTAACGAATTGCGGGCAGAAATGGAGAGAAAAATTCTTGAGGTTAGACAGAAACTAAGCGGCGACAGCGGTGAAAAGATTGATGTTACTTTACCCGGAAAAAATCCGGTGATTGGTCATTTGCATTTAATGACGCAAGCGATTGCCGAAATTGATGATATTTTTTCCCGTTTGGGTTTTCAGCGACGTCGCTACCCCGAAGTCGAATGGGATTATTATGCTTTTGAATCTTTGAATATGCCGCCGCAGCATGCCGCGCGTGACGAATGGGAAACTTTTTTCATTGATAAAACCCCGATTGATTCAAAGGGTCAGAGAATTTTGACGCCCCACACTTCTTCGGGTCAAGTCAGAGAAATGGAAAAAAGTCAGCTGCCGATTCGCATGACCAATATTTCCAAATGCTACCGCCGACAGATTGATATTTCCCATGTGCCAATGTTTTATCAGTTTGAAGGATTGCTAATCGATAAAAATGTTACCATTGCCGATTTGAAAGGCACGCTGGATTATTTCGCCAAGCAATTTTTCGGGCCAAACAGAAAAGCCAGAATCAGACCTCATCATTTTCAATTCACCGAACCGAGTTTTGAGGTTGATATTTCCTGCGGCTTGTGCCAGGGCGCCGGTTGTCGCATGTGCAAGTCCGGTTGGGTGGAAATTGGTGGCGCCGGCATGGTTCATCCCAATGTTTTAAAAGCCGGTAAGATTGACCCGAAAAAATATTCCGGTTTTGCTTTCGGGTGGGGAGTGGAGCGATGTTATTTGATGAAAGCCGGTTTAAGCATTCCAGACATCAGAATGATATATCAAAATGATTTAAGATTTTTGCAGCAGTTTTAAATTAATATATTATGGATCTAAAAATATCTTACAATTGGATTAACGAATACCTTAAGTCAACCAAGTCTTTGAAGGAATTTTCAACAGAAATGTCTTTGAAATGCCAAAGCGTGGAACGGATTCATCCTTTTGCGGCCAAATTTTCCGGCGTGATTACGGCTAAAATTATCGCGATTGATTCTCATCCCAATGCCGATAAATTAAGGTTGCCTACTGTTGACACGGGCAAAGAAAAATTACAGATTGTCTGTGGCGCACCCAATATTGAAGTCGGACAAATTGTGCCTTTGGCTTTGGCGGGCGCGGTTTTGGGCGAAGGCGAAGCAGCTTTTGAAATAAAAAAGACCAACATTCGCGGCGTGGATTCTAACGGTATGCTTTGCTCGCCCAAAGAGTTGGGTTTGGGTGATGACCATTCGGGGATTTTGATTTTGCCAGACAATACGCCTTTGGGAAAAAAATTAGAAGATTCGGCGGATTTTAAAGATAATGTCTTAGATATTGAGGTAACATCAAATAGAACTGATGCTATGTCAGTGGTTGGTTTGGCGCGCGAAGGCGCGGCGGCTTTGGATTTAAAATTTAATCCCATAAAGCCAAAACCAAATTTAAAAATTACCAAAAATATTCCGTTTAAAGTTGAAATTAAAGAACCAAAAATGTGCCCCCGTTATTCGGCAGTGGTAATGACCGATGTGGTTGTCGGGCCGTCGCCTTTATGGCTGCAAATTTGTCTTTGGCAGTCGGGCTTAAGACCAATAAATAATTTAGTTGATATTACCAATTATATTTTGTTGGAATATGGCCGACCAATGCACGTTTTTGATTATGATAAACTTAATGATAAAAAAATCATTGTCAGAAAAGCTAAGGCGGGCGAAAAGATTTTAGCCCTTGATGGCAAGACTTATGAATTGAATGCCAATCATTTGGTCATTGCCGACGGCAAAATTCCGGCCGCAGTCGGTGGAATAATGGGCGGACAAGATTCAGCGGCGACTAAACAAACCAAAACTATTGTTTTTGAAAGCGCGGTTTTTGATCCGGTCTTAATTAGAAAAACCGCCCGTGATTTGAATTTATATTCTGATTCTTCGAGTTTGTTCGAAAAAGGTTTGCATCCGCAAAGCACGACTGAAGGCATCTTGCGAGCCATTGAATTGACTCAAAAGATTGCTGGCGGCCAAGTAGCTTCAAAAATAATTGATGTTGGCTTGAATAAATTTCAGCCTAAAAAAATTAAATTTGATTTGAGTCAAATCAAACGATATTTAGCTGTTGATATTCCGGTGGTTAAAGTTAAAAAGATTTTGAGCGCTTTGGGTTTTGCCGTGGCCGGTAATAAAACTTTAACGGTTACAGTGCCTTGGTTTAGAGCTAACGATGTGGTGTTTGATTATGATTTGGTGGAAGAAATCGCCAGAATTTATGGCTATCATAATTTGCCCACCACTCTGCCAGTCGGTGAAATTCCTCTGCAAAATCGAGATTCGGTATTTTACTGGGAAAATTTAGCCAAGAATTTTTTGGCCGGTTTGGGTTTTACTGAAGTTTATAATTATTCCATGGTTTCGGAAAAGTTTTTAGCCCAGGCCAAGTTTACCGGAGAAAAATTGATTAAAATTTTTAATCCTTTGAGTGAAGATATGGCTGTGATGCGCTCAACCTTAATCGCTGGGGTTTTGGATAATGTGGCCGAAAATATTAATAATTTTTCGGAAATAAAAATATTTGAATTGAGTAATATTTATTCGGTTAAAAAGGAAAATGAGCTGCCTCACGAAATTGTTAAATTGACCGGCGCCGTGGTTGGTGATGGTCAAGCAGCTTTTTATGACGTCAAGGGCATAATGGAAGTATTTTTGAATAAATTTGGCCAGAAAAAATTTGATTTAAAAATTACCGACGCGGCCTGTCCTTTGTGGCAAAGCCAAAGCGCTTTGGATATTTATATTAATCAAGAATATTTTGGTCAGTTTGGTTTAATCAGTCAGGAACTTTTAAATAATTATGGCCTAAATAAACCGGTGGCGATATTTGATTTGGATTTTTCTAAACTGGCCGGCATTGGCGCGACCATAAAAACTTTTCAACCGATTCCGGAATTTCCGGAAAGCGTCAGAGATTTGGCCATTATTATTGATAAAGATATTTCCTGGCAATCGGTCAAAGAGGCGATTGATAAAGCTAATCCGTTGTTAAATCATATTGATTACCTGAATACCTTCATTGATCCGGCTTTGGGCGCGGATAAAAAAAGTTTGGCTTTGCGTTTGGTTTTTCGGGCAGCCGATCGAACTTTAAAGTCCGAAGAAGTTGAGTCGGCTACAAAAAACGTGATGGCTAATTTGGCAGAAAAACTCGGGGCAAAATTAAGATAAATTAAATAATAAAAAATTAAAAAATAAAACAAAAGTATGTTAGAAACCTCAAAAGACTTACTCATGGTCGTAATCGCTTTCTGTATTCTCTGGTTTACGGTATTTATGTGCTGGGCGATGTACTATTTAGTGGTAATGCTCAAAGACTTTTCTAGGATGACGACCAGTATCAGAGAGAAATTGGAACTAGTGGATAATATTTTAAAATTGGTCAAGCAAAAATTAGAAAAAGGTTCTGATCACATGGCTATCATCGCTGACAGTGCGATTAAAATTGTGGGCTTTGTCATGGATAAGCAAAAAAAAGCGGCCGTAGAAAAGAAGAGGAAAAAATAGCCAGAACAAAAATAAAAAACTACAAAATAAAAATTAAACAGCGGGTTAGTTTTTTATTATTTTATCAGGAAAGCTTGCTTTCCTTGAAAGCCATAGACTTAATTCAGGCTTTCTAAAACCTAAAAACAATTTATGTCATTTGTTCATCTGCATATCCATTCGCACTATTCGCTTTTGGATGGTTTAACTAAAATTGATGATTTGGTAGCCAAAGCCAAAGCCTGCGACATGCCGGCCATTGCTTTAACTGATCATGGCGTCATGTATGGCTTGATCGAATTTTACAAAAAGGCCAAGAAGGCGGGGATAAAACCGATTCTAGGCGTGGAAGCTTATGTGGCGCGCAACGGCCACACTAACAAGCGGCCCCGCATTGACGACTCGCCCTATCATTTGGTCTTGTTAGCTAAAAATTTAACCGGTTATAAGAATTTAATTAAATTAACAACCATCGCCCATATCGATGGCTTTTATTATAAACCGAGAATCGATTTGGAATTATTGGCAAAACATTCCGAGGGTTTAATTGGTTTATCCGCTTGCTTGCAGGGCGAGATTTCTAAACACTTTTTAAATGGTGATGACGCCAAGGCGGAAGAAATGGCTTTGCGTTATCAGGAGATTTTTGGGGTGGGTAATTATTATCTTGAGGTCCAACATCATCCTAATATTGCCAAACAAAGTATTGTTAATGAAAAGATTTTTGCTTTGGCAAAAAAATTGAATATTAAAGTCGTGGCCACGTGCGATTCGCATTATTTAAACTCCGACGATGATTACGCTCAAGACGTTTTGTTGTGCATTCAAATGAAAAAAACCTTATCTGACACTGATCGCATGTCCATGGTCGGTGATGATTTTTCCGTTAAAACGCCGGAACAAATGAAGCAAGATTGGGCTGAGCATCCTGAAGTTATTGCCAATACTTTGGAAGTGGCGGAAAAATGCAATATCGAATTGGAATTAGGCAAAACTTTATTGCCAAAGTTTGAGGTGCCAAAAGGGCAGACTGACATTGAGTATTTGACCAATTTATGCGAGGAGGGTTTGGTTAAACGTTACGGCAGCCAGGAGGTATCTAAAGAAATTAGAGATCGCTTGACTTACGAATTGGAAGTAATTAAAAAGACGGGATTTGCTTCTTACTTTTTGATTGTTTCTGATTTTATCAATTGGGCGAAAAATAATAATATTGTCGTTGGGCCGGGTCGTGGTTCGGCCGCGGGCAGTTTGGTGGCTTATTTAATTAATATCACTAACCTTGATCCGCTTAAGTATCAATTGATTTTCGAAAGATTTTTGAATCCCGAGCGTATCAGCATGCCCGATATTGATACCGACTTTACCGACACGCGCCGCGGCGAAGTAATTGACTACGTCGCCTCCCGCTATGGTCGAGATCATGTCGCCCAGATTATAACCTTCGGCACCATGGCGGCGCGTGCTTCCATTCGAGATGTCGGGCGCGTCATGGATTTGCCATACGCTTATTGCGACAAAATTTCTAAAATGATTCCGATGTTTATGTCTTTGGATGAGGCAATTAAAAATGTTCCGGAAATGCAAGAAATTTTAGCTGATGCCGACGGTAAACGCCTAATTGAAATCGCCAAAAAATTAGAAGGCTGCGCCCGCCACGCTTCCACTCATGCCTGTGGCGTGGTGGTTACGCCGGAATCCATGGATGAATATATTCCGCGCCAGCGTTCTTCGCAAAATGAAAACGATATTATCACTCAGTATGAAATGCATGCGGTTGAAGATATCGGCGTTTTAAAAATTGACTTTTTGGGTTTAAAAAATTTAACAATTATTGAAAATACTTTAGAAATTTTAAGAAAAGCCCGCGGCATTACCATTGATATGAATAATATTCCCTTAGATGATAAAGCCGCTTTTAGGCTTTTGCAGCGCATCGAAACTACGGGTGTCTTTCAGCTTGAAAGTTCGGGTATGAAGCGTTATCTTAAACAGTTGGTGCCTAATGAGTTGGAAGATATTATTGTTATGGTTTCTCTGTATCGTCCCGGCCCGATGGAATTTATCCCGGATTACATTGAAGCCAAGCACGGTCGGCGCGAGGTGGTTTATTTAGATTTGCGCATGAAACCGATTTTAGAAAAAACTTATGGGATTATTGTTTATCAGGAGCAAGTGATGGAAATCGCCCGAGCCTTAGCCGGGTTTACTTACAGCGAAGCTGATGTTTTAAGAAAAGCGGTCGGTAAAAAAATCGCTTCATTATTAAACGAGCAATCGGAAAAAATCATCAGCGGCATGGTTAAAAATGGCATTAAAAAGGAAATAGCCCAGCAAATTTGGGATTACGTTTTGCCGTTTGCCCGCTACGGCTTTAATCGGTCTCATGCCGCGTGCTACGCGATGATTGCGTATCAAACCGCCTTTTTAAAAGCGCGTTATCCGGCCGAATTTATGGCCTCACTTTTAACCGCGGATTATGGTAATTCCGACCGGATTGCCATTGAAGTGGAGGAGTGCCGGCAAATGGGTTTGGAAGTAATGGCGCCGGACATTAACGAAAGTTTTTCCACTTTTACCGTGGTTTATGATTCACAAGAAGTCAGGCAAGACAAGCAAAGCAAAAAAATCCGCTTTGGTCTGTCGGCCGTAAAAAATCTCGGCGAAAATATTATCCACGAAGTGATTAAAGAAAGAAAAGAAAACGGGTCATATAAGACTTTGGAAGATTTGTTGAGTCGGGTCAAAACTAAAGATTTGAATAAGAAATCGCTGGAAGCCATGATTAAAGCCGGCGTGATTGATTCTTTGGGTGAACGCAATCGGTTGCTTTACAATATTGATAAGCTTTTGGTTTTTATCAAAAATATCAATCAGGAAATTGACAGTCAGCAGGCAAATCTGTTTGGCTTAATGGCCAACGTTTCAGTTTTACCCAAACTTAATTTGGATTTGATGGAACCAGCCACGGACAAACAAAAATTAAATTGGGAAAAAGAATTTTTGGGATTGTATGTTTCCGCCCATCCTTTGGCGGAATTCGGTGCCCCGCTTAGGGATCGGGTGAGGTCTCTGGAAGATTTGATTAATGGTAAAAACGTGGAAGCCGAAAGAGTTTATCAGGTCGCCGGCGTGATTTCGAAAGTAAAAAAAATTATTACCAAAAAAGGCGAGGCCATGTTGTTTGTGCGCATTGAAGATATGACTAACGGCATGGAAGTTTTGGTTTTTCCCAGTATTTTGAAAAGTGATCCTGAACTTTGGCAAGAAGAAAAAATTATTATGATGAATTGTAAGCTTTCGGATAAGGACGGGGAAAATAAACTGATTTGCAATCAAGCTAAAGAATTGGATCCGGCGAATTTATCCGCCATCTTTAAAGAAATGGACAAATTGGCCAGCACGCCGCTGCCTTCGCTCAACGGTTTTCGTCGTTTTGGCAATAAAGCCAAGACGCCCAACAAAACCGGCGGTGAATTGTTAATTAGCGGCAGCGCTTTTGTTTTATTGCCGTCGATTATCAAAAACGAATTAAGCGAGCAGCTGAAAATAACTTTTGCCAAATATCCGGGCAAATACAAATTATATCTGGTGGCGCGTGGTCAAACCGGCTTAAAAAAAATTGTAACCAGCTTTATGGTGGCGAATTCCGCGGCTCTAAAAACCGAGATTGAAGCTTTACTCGGGCCCAACACTTTCAAAACGGAAGATTACGCCTAGTGGTTTTAGTTATTTTAGTTTTTTTGTTATAATAAAACTAGACGAGAAATTATTAAATGCTTATGGCTATTCAGGGACCAAATTTTATTTTGCCGCAAAAATATAAGAAGTTAAGTTTAGGTTTTATTGTAATTTCCGTTTTAATTTTGGCGGCAGTGATTTACCTCAGTTGGTCTCGGGTAATTATTATTATTCATCCGAATCTGGAAAAAATTAATCAAGAATTTATTTTTAATATCAGGCCGGGCGTGGAAGCAGGCTCAAGTGATGATAGTATTACCGGCAAAGTCCTGACGGCGATTGTTGAAGAAACTCAAACTTTTGCCGCTACCGGCTCAAAGGACCAGCAGTTTGAATCAAATGCGGTGGGCAGTGTCATAATTACCAATAGTTCAAGCAAGAGCCAGGCTTTAGTGGCCACCACCAGATTGGC
Source organism: Candidatus Buchananbacteria bacterium (assembly GCA_041663485.1). GTDB lineage: Bacteria > Patescibacteriota > Patescibacteriia > Buchananbacterales > UBA6539 > 02-FULL-45-11b. The sequence goes on from JBAYMO010000010.1 coordinate 33,846, forward strand.
TTACGCGAGTGATCCTAAAAAAACTATTTTGAGAATTAAAGATAACGTAGAAGTGCCGGCCGGTGGGCAAGCCAAGGTTTCTGTTTATGCCGAAACGGCTGAAAGTTTTGTTGATATTGCCGCCGGCAGTAAATTCATTATTCCCGGACTTTGGCAAGGGCTTTGGGATAAAATTTACGCCCAAAATGATCAGATTTTAACTAAAAATTCCCGAACCATTAATTTTGTCACGGAAACTGATTTAAGCAATGCCCAGAATCAATTGCAGGAAGCTTTGTATCAAAAATCTTTAACGGCCATTACCGGCCAGCTTCAGTCAAAAGAAGCCCTCTGGCCACGAATTGCCACTTACAAAATTATCGAAGTTGCGCCTAGCGCCAAAGTCAATGATGAAGTTTCAGAATTTAGTTTAAAAATAAAACTTCAGGGCGTGGCGGTGGTGTTTGATGAGTCGCAGCTGGTCAGTTTAGCGGAAAACAAAATTACGCAAAGTCTTTCGGCGGATAAAAAATTGATTGATTTGGACGCCAAGAGTTTTAATTATGCTTTACAAAATTATAATTGCGATAATAACAACGCCGTCATTAAAGTAACTTTGGCCGGTAATTCCGCCATTAAAAATGATTCAAAGCTTTTGGATAAGTCAAAATTATTGGGTAAAACCAGCCTAGAAATTAAATCATATTTTTCCCAATTCTCCGAGGTCAAATCCGTGGATGTCAATTTTCAGCCGGTTTGGGTGACAAAAACTCCGAATTCGGCCGGTAAGATTGAAGTGAAAATCTCAGGCAATTAGTTCAAAAGGCTAATAAAAAATTCCCTTATCGGAATTTTTATTTTTGCCTGCCATGTTTGTTTATCCAAAAAATTATTTTGCCAGATGGTGGTTGTATCCTTGGGCAATTAATTTTTCATAAGCTCGCCAGACATCTTGGGGGATTTCTTGTTTGATTTGAAAACCTTTTTTGGGATAAAGTTTTATGCGCTGTAAGTCGCCGACAATAATATTGATAATTTGATCCAGGGGTTTGAATTTATCCGGGTATTTGGTAAAAGAAATCTTCGGCGAAGTAACAATAACTTTTTGTTTAGGCCAAACTTTTTTGAAAGTCGCCCAAGCCCGGCGTTCCATGTAAGGTTTTTGCACTAAAATAATGGTTTTTGGTTTTAGCTTTAATTTTTGCAGTAATTTTTTGGAGTTAATAATATTTTGGCCGGTGTTTTTTGACTGATCTTCAATCAAAATTTTGTCTAATGGCACACCCATGGTTTTGGCTACGTCAGCAAACATGGCCGCTTCTGATTTTTTCCAAATCTGGCTGGTGAGCCGGCCGGACTGTCCGGAAAAAATAATATAAGGTGCATAATTTTTTAAAAAAAGTTTAGCCGCGTATTCGGCCACCCTTAAATCATGGCTGCCTAAAACCAAAATCGCGTCGGCTTTTTTTAGCGGCATATTTAAATGGTGGTAATCCCAAATTTTTTTAGCCAAAGTTAAAGTTTTTTTGTCAGGCATAATCTATCGGCTTAAATAGCTTTCAAAAGCTTCAGCTAAATCTTGGATTAAATTATAATTTTTATAATCCTTAGGGTCAATCCAGAGGTAGTCATCATGATCTTGGTCCAAAGTTACTTGGTCAGAATCGGCAAAACATTCGAAAAAAGTACCGACAATTTGCCAGGGTTGCCCCTTAACTATTGGCCGCCATTCATTAACAAAAAACGGCCGGCCAATTTTTACTTTTAATCCCGCTTCTTCTTGTATTTCTCTGAGTAAGCTTTCGTCAAAACGCTGGCCGGGCTGAACCCGTCCACCGACTACGCTGTATTTGCCAGTCTGCGAGCCGTCTTGGTATTTATCGGATTCGCGCAAAATTAGTACTTTGCCATTGTAGATAATAAAGGCTTTGGTGGCGACAAAAATTATTGGATCCATATTTATAATTTATTTTTTTAAATATTCTTGAGCTATCTTAATAAAATCCAAATCGCGATTATTCATGGCCAGCTCAAAGGGGACAGTACTTTTAGTATCAGTAAAGCGCTTTATGGCTTCTTCAAAAGTCAGCCAAAGCAGTTTGTAGTGCTTAGAAATTTCTTCTTGAGTAAAGGCTGGCGCGGGATGATCTTTAATTTTTTTGGCCAAAAAACCAATTGAATGGTGATAATTATTTTTATCTTTTGGGTCAAAAAATTCATGCTCGCCAAGTCTATTAATGATAACCACCTCACAGCCGCCCTCTTCTAAAGACTCTCTAATTGCTGCCATTTCGGCCGTCTCGCCGGCTTCAATGCCACCGCCGGGTATTTTATGGAAATCACCGTTTTTGACCTCAATAATCGCAATTTTATTGCTTATATCGTCAATGATAACGGCTCGGGCGGCGCTTCTTCGGATAATATCAGGCATATACAATAGTTGTGTTATCTTAATAATCTTTAAGTATCTTGTCAAAATCATTATACAAATTATTGATTATATCAATAATTCTTTGATGGCCGCCAAGCTCGGTGGCAATTCTATCAAGTTCGTCAATCTCTTCGTCGGTAAAAAATAAGTTAGAGGCAAAATCTTGAATTGATTGACGGTTTGGTTGATGTGAAAAAAGTTGTTGTAAAAGCTGATGCCAATTTTTAACTTTATTAGGTATTAGCCCCAGATCGATTTCTTCTTTTTGGATTGCATCAAAATATTTTATATATTTTGGCCAATCATTAATTTTACTGTATAAAATTCTCTCTTCAAGTAATTTTAGCGCTAAAACCGAGAGTTTAGTTTTGTTGAACAAACCATAAGCATCATTTTTAACCATAAAATCTTCTCGGGCTTGGTCGACGATTGAATGAAATTTTAATCCGGCCGTGAAATCATCTTCAAATTTTAAGTCATGGATTTTAATGTTTTTAAAATGAGTTTTATTTCGTTCAATAACTTTTAAATATCTGATGTCGGGCAGGCAAGTGCCAACCAAAAAAATCTTTTTATCACGAAAACTAAAAAAATCCTTAAAAACTCTTTCGGTTAAGACAACATGTATAATTGGCGCGGCCATAAGTCTAGATTATTTTTAATGGTTAATATGGTATAAAAAAATTTTACTTGACAATTATACATTAATTAAGTAAGATTGTATATCATGTTTTAGGCATGAAGGCCGAAAAGACAAGGAGGTCGCTGTGTTTAGGGTAGGCTGTTTGATAGGTTATTTAAAACTGTCTCACGCAGCCACAAATCACGAAAGGGCAAAATGATGCATCGCAGCTACAAACCAATTGACGTTGTCGTTACTGTAGCTTTTTCACTGGTGAATATCGCCGAAGGTACCATCAGATTTACCATGGTAGACATGAAACCGGGGAACTACCATCTTGAGCCGATTGACAATCCGGTCATTGACCCCAAACTGAATCCTTTACCCTGGTATGTGGTGAAGGGAACCCAGCTTGGTTGGTCCATCGAGGAATGGGAAAAGATTGTCCCTGAATGGCCAATGTAAGTGGGAAGTAGGGAGGTTTTGGCGTGGCAGAATATGATCTGTATGTCAAAGATTTCGTGCTGCGTTTTATTCATGACGGCAGCAAAGATTTGGAAGTTCGACTTGCCTCAAGGGCGTTTCAGAAAATAAAGGCGGGGGATATAATTATTTTCAACGGCACATGCAGACGAAAGATTAAAGCTGTTAGGCATTATCTTTCTTTTGCTGAGCTGGTTGAGCATGAAGATCCATCGCGAATTATGCCTGGGTTTAGCCAGCATCAATTACTCGAAGGTCTGAATGGTATCTATGGCCGTGCTGCTAAGCACAACGGCGTATTGGTCTTTGAATTATAACAAATGGTTTAGGCGTTTCTTTGGAGGCGCTTTTTTTATGAAATTGATTTTTTTTCAGAAAATGATAATAAAAAAGAAATAATTGAAGATAGTAGACTTAGAGCCCAATCAACTCTCGTAAAAATTTCTGGCGGGATGTCAACCACGCTAATTAAAAATTGCTGCAATAAGTAAATCGAGACGCATCCAAGGGCACAAAATATGATTAAGTTAACATAAAATCTTATCACCCTTTTATTTTTTATTATTTTATCCGTTGGGACCTGATTGTTATTAGTGATACTAACCATGGCTCTATGAAAAATAATCACAAATATATAAAATATTATACCGGCCATGAAAAAATTATTTTCTTTAGCAAAATAAGTCAAACTAATCCAAAGACTGAGAAAAGCGTAAGCGGCGCTAAAAAAGAAGAAGTAATAAGTTTTTTGTGGTGATATTCTAATTGCGTATAGCATATTCAGTTTGGTGATTATTTTTCAAAAATTCTTATCTTTTTAATCTGTACGTGGTTATCCAATTGGTTAAATATAATGTTATATTTTCCGTCCACGGGTATTTTTGCCATGCCAAAAATTGTAATGGTACTCATGGTAGCTCCTCTATTGTTGCCCCCATCTTTTTTAGCAATAGTATATATTTTATCAGCTGACCAATCGTTCAGTCCGGTAATGATAACTTCAATCTGCGTGCCATTGGTAGTATATGAACCGGTATCAAATTCAAAATAAATTTCTTGATTATTTTTAGCGTATATTTGTATGGAATTTTGCATTTTTAGATCAATTTCTCCCAAGAATTGGCTGCTTATTGGGATATAGATGGAAAGATATCCGAATACCGATACAAAGGCGGTGATAAATAATGTTACCAGCCAAAAGCCAGGACCGCCTGAATATTGAGTTTTAAGAGGAGATCTATCCTTAAGAACTGGTTTTAATATAAACATGATTAAAATACTGAAAAATAATAAAGTGGCCAGAATTGGTAAAGTATTAAAATTGTGCCCTTGGACAACGAAGCGAGGAAAAATAAAAACAACAGGCAAAATTATTAAAAAAATTAGTAATACTAAAAATCCAAAGAATTGATTAACAATAAATAGAATTTTTTTTAAAATCATAGTCTGGAATAATTATTTACGGCAAGGTTCAGTTTTATAAGAATAGAAATGTATGCGACCCAGAATATTCCCAAGTTCATTTGAAAGAGTCGAGAGGGAACCTTATAAAACGTATGAGGTGACGCACTAAAAACTTTAGCCCTATTTGTACGGAAAATAATTCAACCATTTTTTGGTTCAAATCTCTGCCTCCACTCATCCTCGTTCATATTTGCCAGCGATTCATCATATTGAAGTGCCATTTCAATCATCTCTCCATAAGTCCAGCCATCTATGCCTGGTACAGTTTCTCGCCAGAATTCTGATTCCCTCATCTCGGCGAGAGATTGACTCATTTGTTCGTGCCTTGAAAATTCCTCGCTCATATTAAATATTTTAATTATATAAATGATATTAAGTACAAGCCTTCAGTATATCCGGCTTAGGTGACGTCTCAATGTCGCTTAGCCGCTGTTAGGTGACGTCTTTTGTAAATTCTTTATACTCTTTTTCCATTTCACTAGCAATTAAATTTCCAAATTGAGCTACAACCGGATCTATTTCCGAACCCCTTAGCGCGTATTTTTTATTGAATTCGAGATGTTCTTTATAAAGATGGCCTTTTCTGTAATGTAGTACTTGCATTAAAGCCTCAATTTTATCGAGCGACTTGATAAGTTTGGCTTCATAACTCTCCTGGTTCTCATATTCAAGCCATAAATTTAAAAAATTTTTGGCTTCTTCGGCTGGCAACGTGTTAAATAATGAAGTGGCCGCATCTTTCTCCTCATCATGCCTTTTCTGAGCTTTCCCTTGGTTAAAAGCATAAGAATTTTGACCCGTTCCATCATCTCCAAGGGGACTGCCATCGCCGGCAATAATTTCTGGCAAGTCGTGGATCAAAACCATTTTTAAGGCTTTTTCAAGATCAATTTTTTGGGATAGCTGATCGGTAAGGATAATAACAAGCATGCCTAAACGCCAGGTATGGTCGGCAACAGATTCATATCTGGTAAGTTCCGGGTAGTCTTTCCAGAAATGCTGGCCCTTGAATCGTTCAATTTTTTTCAATTTTTCCAGTTCGGTCGCGAATTCAAAAAATTTTTTTAGTTTTTGAGTATCCATAAGAATTTACAAAATATTTAACCTAGCGTGCGGCGTCTGACGCGAAATGTTTAAATTTTTTTAAAGTTGGTAAACAAGTACTTCTGTTTCAATCCCTTTTTCGTCTCGAGTATTAAAAATAAAATCCCACCCTCTTTTGGAATAATAATCTGCTTTTTCCTCTGTTCTCAAGTATAATTTATTAAAGCCTAGTTGCTTTGTAACGTCTACGGTTTTTTTGACGAGTTCAGCACCAATACCCAGATTACGATGTGAGGGGGCGACCCAGAGCGAGCCGAGCCATGGGGTTAAATCTTTTCTCGTTTCGAGATCGTTCTCGTAAATTGTAACCGTTCCAACACAAACTTTATCGGCGAGCGCGATTAAAGTCAGCGGGATTTTGTTTTTAACACGCCGTTTTTTTAAATTTTCGGTGACTTCCTCTAAAGTTTTTTTGCTTTTATCTGTCCATTGATTATATATCCATTCGGCAACGGTGTGAGTATGCTTAGGATAATCTGCTAAATACGCTATTTCTATCATATAAAAAATTTTAAATTTATCTAACAAAAGCGGATATGGGTGGAGGCTCTCGAAAGAGCCGTAATCAGGTATACACGTTAGCTAACGTATTCCTTATTTAATGTTTCTTAACAAAATATTCAAACGGCTTTTTAAAAATCACCCCAAAGAATGGGATGATTTTTTGATTTGATTTTTTACTTCCCAATATAAGAAACACCAACGATAGGGGTGGCGGTATTGATAGTGACGGTAATTGTGTATTTATCTCCTTCATACATGGCTGTGCCAATATTGCTGTCTACATGTTCTACGTCCGTAGTATAACCCTTATCTTTCAAAGCTTCAGTAACTTCAGGCAGTTTGGCCGGAGTTGGTTTTTGAGAGGGGGTGTACTCAACTAGCATTGATCCGGCGCCGTAAACCTCACTGCTGTAACCGGTCACCTTTAAATCACCAAAAATCTTTTTAAGAATCGGTCGGATTTCCCCCTCAATTCCCAAGGCCGGCGAATCTGGCAATTTCACTTCAGTTAATGCGCTAAAACTTTGCTTAACATTAATTTGGCCGTCATTTTTGGAAGTATTCTCGTCGGTATTTTGACTGCCGTTAGAACTAGTGGGGCTTGTCGTGGCTGATTTTTGTCCGCAACCGGTAAGGGTAAAAACGAGCAGTAACGACAAGCTAAAAAAGAAAAATTTAGAAAATTTTAGCATAGATATATATTTAATAATTAAACACCTTTATATTATATCAAAAAACCGTCCTGATTAAAATAAGACTTAAATTAAAAATTGCGTCCAAATTTTTTCAAACATAAAAAATAATAATTAATTTTTAATCTGGCGGAGTTCTAAAGTAGTTTCCTCGACAGCCGATTGTTTGTTACCGTATAGGTCTTTTTCTCGCTGGTAAGATTTGCGCGCCCAAACACCATCGCGATTGACGATTTCCCAATCTTTGATTGCAAAAATTGTAGCAGACCTAATCGCGGTGCCATTTAAACCTTCATCGCTGTGTATGTCTACAAAATCTCCCAGCCATTCGTCACTGGTTATAAATATCCCCAGATGACCCGCCCAAGATGAAGTGTAATCGCATTCATAATTATTGTATTTTTTCGCATCTTCCGCGCCTTTTTTAGCGTTTTGCGCATCAGCGGGGTCGGTAGGATCATAGATCAAATTCACAGTATAGGCTTCCTCTGGCACATCCCAATCGTTTTCACTAAAATCAAGCGTTAGGCTCAACTCTTTGTCCGCGCGAGTTGATAGGGAATCGCTACTAACCTTGAACTTGTAAAGAACAGGTTTGGTTTGCTTGCATTCCACGCCTTGGGCGATGCCATTAGTAAATTTATCGATTGTGATGCTACCATCACCACTCACCCCAGAATTGTCTTTAGCCGCGGTGATGGTGGCGCTACCGTGCACTTCGCTGGTATTGACCGACGGAGCCAACCCGGGAATCGGCGTGGTTTTAATAATCTTTGAGGTAATCGTTAATTCGTAATTGCCACACCTAGACATTGTGAAATTTTTTTGCCATTGGCTTCGGGTTATCGGCTCTTCCCAGATATTTCCTTGATAGCAAAATTGGTTATTGGCCGAGACGATTGAACATTTAGCGTCTCGGCTAATTACCTTAAAGGTGTATTCTCCGGAGTGAATTTTTAATTTGTAATAACCATTTTTGTCCGTGGTGGTTTTTTGCTGCCAAGAGCCATACTTAGTCTTTTGGGCAATAACCTGCGCTTTTTCAACCGGTTCTCCGTCCTGATTAACTACCCAGCCGTCAAGCGTGATACTTTCGCTTGGATCAATTTGCCATGCTAGCAGGGCATCAGCCACGTAGGTAAAGGATTTGCCGTCCTTGATGCGGCTGAAGTAAAAAGTAGCAGCGCGTGGCTCCACTTTGCCGTTAGCCCAGCAATCGTGTATCTCTATGATATTGTCATCGCCCGTGCGTTGCCAGTCGAATTCATCGGTTACCAGCTCTTCCTCCATAACCGCTAAAAATCCGCAGGCGAAAGAGGGCGGATTTTCTTGCATGCTTTTTAGTCTATCTTTGATTTCATTTATTTCCGCGCTGGAAAGATAGCTGGTAAGCGGAGCTTTTATCGCCAAAACGCTAAACGAGTTTAAATCCGCAAAAACAATATGCTTTTTTTTATCAACTTGGCTTTTAATTTGCGACCAATATTTTTTGCCGTTTTCATCATGCCATTTAAAAAGATGAAGGTCGGCCGGTGAAATATTGGCCGGTATATCATTGGGGTCGTAGGCGAATTCAACATGCACGGGTCGGCCGTCATTTTTTAGGCGATCAATTTTATAGGCGTCGCCGATTATTGGAGAAATTGTTTTATTATCCCAAAAAGGATCATTTATTTTAGTAATTTTAATACTATTCAAATCGCGATTTACCGTAACTTCTCCTACGGTTTGGCTTTTGGTAGTAATTTTGAAATAAAAGTCCGATATTTTCGCGCGGCCGTTAAATTTAAAAAAAAGAAAACCAAACAAGGCTAAAACAAGTAAAATGGTTATGATTATAATCAGTTTGCGGTTGAATCGCATATTAAAAATATTGATACTTTAATTATAATATATCCTAAGAATTAATTAAATATAAACCCGCCACTTTGATTTATTGCTTGGAGAAAGATATTTAAAATTTTAAATATTACGAAAATAACCTATTCTGGTGGATCTTACGTGTTTAGTGATGTTGTTTTAGTATTTTCTCCAATCAGAAATTATTTCTTTTTTGTCCCAGTCAATTTCAGAAATAAAACCCACACCATCTTGGCAGAGATCAAAATTAGGCTCAATGCCCTTTATATAACTTAGCAAAAGGGCAAAAGCAGTGCCGTGGCCGATTAAGACAATATTTTTCCCGCCGGATTTTTTCATTAAATCTTCAACACATGAGGAGACCCTTTGCATAGCGGCATGCGCCGTCTCCCATCCCCGACAACTTTTATCTGGTTTTTTGAAAAAATCTTTTACCGTATTGATAAATTCATCATACGGCATAAAGCCAGTGGAAGAGCGATCTATTTCAACCAGACATTCTTTTTTTAAGAGAGGGATA
>JBAYMO010000011.1:0-43371 GCA_041663485.1 Candidatus Buchananbacteria bacterium
CAAAATTTCCGGCCGTTTATCGTTAAACCCATTGATTCATATTGATCCAATCGGTTCGATTTTGGTGCCAACGCTTCTGTATCTGTCGCAATCAGGTTTTCTTTTTGGCTGGGCTAAGCCCGTTCCGGTCAACCCGTTTAAACTGAGAGGGGGAGCAGCGGCATTTCGTTGGGTTTCTTTGGCCGGAGTCTTAACTAATTTTTTATTAGCCATTGCCGCGGCAATTATTATTAAGGCGGCTTCGCTTTTCCTGGGTTCAATGAGCAATAATTTAGGAATAATATTTTTTACCTCAATTCTGCAGATTAATTTAGTTTTAGCGATTTTTAATCTTTTACCATTGCCTGGTTTTGACGGCTTCAATTTCCTTTCCACTTTCCCTATTTTAGGTAATTTGATTAAAAAAACTCCTTTGGGCAACCCCTTATTTATGGCTAATTATGGCTTAATTATCTCAATTTTTATTCTTTTTATTTTTATGCCGTATATTAGCTGGTTTATCAGCTGGGTTTTCGCGTTATTTGTAAGATTTTTTGCCATCTAAGTATTTCCCTTGACTTATTCAAAATTATTCGTTAGTATATCTCTATATTTACACTGCCTGATAGGCAGGTTTTTAACACTCTAAATTTATGGCTCGGTCGCTCACGGCTTAGCCCTTATTTCAGAAATTATGCCAACAATTAACCAATTAGTTCGTAAACAGAGAAAAAGTCAAAAGAAAAAAGCTAAAACACCAGCTTTGCTTTTGGTTTCTAATACTTTAAGACGCACTAAAAAAGAAAATCCTAAAGGTGCCGGTTTCAAGCGCGGGGTATGTGTCAAAGTAACCACCATGACTCCGAAAAAACCTAACTCCGCTTTGCGTAAAATCGCCAGAGTTCGTTTATCCAATGGTATGGAAGTTACGGCCTATATCCCGGGCGAAGGTCATAACTTGCAGGAGCACTCCGTCGTTTTAATCCGCGGCGGCAGAGTTAAGGATTTGCCTGGCGTGCGTTATCATATTGTTCGCGGGGTTTATGATACCCAAGGCGTTCAAGGCCGAAAACAGGGCCGAAGCCTTTATGGTTCAAAATACGTTAAAGAACAGAAATAATTTATCCAATAATTGATTACCTAATAATTTATGCGCCGAAAAACTCCCAAGAGAAAAATTAAACCAGATATCAAGTATCACAGCATTAATATTGCTAAATTTATTAATCAAATTATGCGTAAAGGCAAAAAATCAACCGCCCAGCGCGTGGTTTATGATTGCTTTGCCCTCATCGCTGAAAAAACAAAAAAAGATCCGTTGGAAATATTTGATGGCGCTTTGAAAAATGTCGGTCCGGACGTGGAAGTCAAATCTCGTCGGATTGGTGGCGGTAACTATCAGATTCCTATCGCGGTTTCCGGAGATCGACGCTTGGCCTTAGCTTTTCGCTGGATTATTGGCGCTTCCCGCACCAGAAAAGGCGCGCCCATGGGTCAGAAGCTAGCCGATGAATTGATTGCCGCTTATAATAAAGAGGGTGCCGCGATTAAAAAACGCATGGATACTTACAAAATGGCTGAAGCCAACCGGGCTTTTGCTCATTTTGCTCGATAAACCGCGGTGTCTAGCCAGGACGAGGTTTTGCCTCGTCTTTGCGGTTAATAACAAATAATTTTTAAACCAATATATTTTATGCCTCGTGAGTATTCTTTAGAAAAAACTAGAAATATCGGGATTATTGCCCATATTGACGCCGGTAAAACCACGGTTTCCGAACGTATTTTGTTTTACACTGGCAAGAAACACAAGATTGGTGAAGTTCATGAAGGGGAAGCGGAAATGGATTGGATGGATCAAGAAAGAGAAAGAGGCATTACTATTACTTCGGCGGCTACCACCTGTTTTTGGGCACCTCGCAGTGAAGAAGATAAGAAGTGCCGCATTAACTTAATCGACACTCCCGGGCATATCGATTTTACCGCTGAAGTCCAACGTTCACTGCGTGTTTTGGATGGCGGCGTGGTGGTTTTTGACGGTGTGGCCGGCGTGGAGCCTCAGTCGGAAACGGTTTACCATCAAGCGGAAAAATTTAAAGTACCATTGATCGGTTTCATTAATAAAATGGATCGCATGGGTGCCAATTTTTATCATGATTTGGATGCCATTCATGACCGTTTAACCAAAAACGCTTTTCCCATCCAATTACCCATCGGCGCGGAAAGCGAATTTTTGGGTGTGGTTGATTTGTTAACTCAAACCGCTTGGGTTTACAAAGATGAACAAGGTAAAGATGTGGAAGAAATCGCTATTCCGGAAGACCTGAAAGCCAGTGCGGAAAAATATCGCCATGAATTAATTGAAGCTATCGTCCAGCACGACGAGGGCTTGATGAATAAATATTTGGAAGGCCAAAATGTTGAATTATCGGAGATTAAGAGAGTCTTGCGTCAAGCGGTTATTGCCAATGATATTATGCCGATTATGTGCGGTTCGGCTTTGAAAAATAAGGGCGTTCAGCTTTTGCTTGATGCTATTTGTGATTTTTTACCGAGTCCTTTGGATATCCCGCCGGTTAAAGGATTTAATCCGCGCCATCCCGAACAAGAAGAAACGCGTCCGGCTTCTGACGATGAACCGTTTGCCGCTATTGCTTTTAAAATTGCCGCTGATCCATTCGTGGGTAAGCTTTGTTTTTTTCGAGTCTATTCCGGTAAAGCCGAAGCTGGTTCTTATATTTTAAACTCTTCAACTGGTGAAAAAGAAAGATTGGGTCGTATCGTTAGAATGCATGCCAATAATCGCGAAGATGTAAAAGAGGTTTACTCCGGAGAAATCGCGGCGGCTGTTGGTTTAAAGAGCACTTTTACCGGCCATACTCTATGCGATGAAGATCATCCGATTGTTTTGGAAACCATTAGCTTTCCGGAGCCGGTTATTTGGGTGGCTATTGAGCCCAGAACCAAAGTTGATCAGGAAAAAATGGGTATTGCTTTATCAAAATTAGCCGAAGAAGATCCGACCTTTAAAGTTAGGACTGATGAAGAAACCATGCAGACTTTAATTGGCGGTATGGGCGAATTGCATTTGGATGTTTTGGTGGAAAGAATGAAACGTGAATTCAAAGTGGAATGTAATGTCGGTAAGCCGCAGGTCGCTTACAAGGAAACCATTAAGGGTACGGCGGAAGCCGAAGGTAAATATATTAAACAGTCCGGTGGTCGTGGTCAGTATGGTCATTGCTGGATTCGTGTTGAGCCCCGAGCTCGCGGCGAAGGCTTTGAATTTGTTGATGATGTTAAGGGTGGATCAATTCCTCGTGAATTTATTACGCCAATCCAAAAAGGTATAAAAGAAGCTTTAGATAAGGGTGTAATTGCCGGTTATCCGATGATTGATGTTAAAGCCACGGTTTATGATGGTTCTTATCATGATGTTGACTCATCCGAAGCCGCTTTTAAAATTGCCGGTTCCATGGCTTTGCAAGAAGCCGCTCGGCGCGCTACGCCAATTCTGCTTGAACCGATTATGAAAGTAGAAGTTATTACTCCGGAATCATCCATGGGGGATGTTATCGGTAATTTAAATTCCAAGCGCGGTCAGATTGATGAAATGCGCGATCGCGGCCAAATGAAAGTTATTGATGCCAAGGTGCCGTTAGCGGAAATGTTTGGTTATGCCACTGAAGTCAGATCCATGACTCAGGGTCGAGCTTCATATTCCATGGAATTTTCCCACTATCAAGAGGTGCCGAGCAATGTCGCTGAAACAATCAAGGGCGAAAGAGAAAAAGGCAAAAAATAATCATATCAGGGAGGGGCTTAGCTAAAAAACAGATAAATTTACTATGCCCAACGGTTTAGAAAAAATTATTGAGTTGATTAAAAAGACCAACAATAACTGTGTGGTTTTGGATCATGAAGGTAATCCGGCGTTCGTCGTTTTGGCTTTCGGTGATTACGAAAAAATGGCTTTAAATAAGTCTGACATCTCAAATTTGAGCGAAGAGCAGCTTTTAGACAAGGTTAATGCGGAAATTGCTGTTTGGAAAGCGGCTAATCAAAGCAAAGAATTTGAGGATTGGAGTGAAATTACTGAGAGAAAAGAAGCTGAAAAGCCGCTAATTGATGATAAAAATTTGCTAGATAAAGCCAAAATTACTGAAGAAGAGGTGAGAAGTGCCCAAGATTACTTTTTTGAACCGGTAGACTAATATTGACAAATTGGATAAATTTGTTATATACTCAATAGTGCTTTTCAAGAAGTATTAAAAATTATTAATAAATAAAAAATTAACGCGATCCGCCCCATTTTTCCTTCACGGGGCTGGCTCACAAAAGATCGCAAAAAAAGAAGGAAAAATTTTCTATGGCAGATAAATTTGAACGTACAAAGCCCCATTTGAACATTGGGACTATCGGTCACGTTGACCACGGCAAGACTACTCTGACCGCCTCTATTTTGGCTTACATGAATGCCAAGGGTATGACGGCTCAGTCCAAGAGTGTTGACCAAATTGATAACGCTCCGGAAGAAAGAGAGCGCGGTATTACTATTGCCACTGCTCACGTTGAATATGAGACCGCTAAGCGTCATTACGCCCACATTGATTGTCCGGGTCATGCTGACTATGTTAAAAACATGGTTACTGGCGCGGCTCAAATGGACGGCGCGATTTTAGTGGTTGCTGCCACTGACGGCCCGATGCCGCAAACTCGTGAACATATCTTATTAGCCCGCCAAGTTGGCGTACCTGCCATGGTGGTCTTTTTAAATAAGGTTGACCAAGTTAAAGATCCGGAATTGATCGACTTGGTTGAAGAAGAAGTCAGAGACTTATTGAAGAAATATGAGTTTCCTGGTGATGAAATTCCTTTCATCCGTGGCTCGGCTTTAAAAGCCTTGGAAAACCCCAAAGATGCGGAAGCGACCAAATGTATCCAAGAATTATTGGATGCCGTTGATTCATATATCCCAGAACCAGTTCGTGATACGGCCAAACCGTTCTTAATGCCGATTGAAGATATCTTCTCCATTGAAGGCCGCGGTACGGTCGTTACTGGTAGAATCGAAAGAGGCATTATCAAATTGAATGAAGAAGTAGAAATCGCCGGTTTAAGAGACACGGTTAAAACCGTAGTTACCGGTATTGAAATGTTTAATAAATCCCTAGATGAAGGTCAGGCTGGTGATAACGCCGGTTTATTATTGCGCGGTATTAAAAAAGAAGAAGTTGAACGCGGTCAGGTTTTAGCCAAACCGGGTTCTATTCATCCGCACACTGAATTCTCCGGTGAAACTTATATCTTGTCCAAAGAAGAAGGTGGTCGTCACAGCCCGTTCTTTAAGGGTTACAAACCTCAGTTTTACATTGGTACGACTGATGTGACCGGTGAAGTTATCTTGCCGGAAGGCACAGAAATGGTTATGCCGGGTGATACTTTGAACTTGACCATCAAGTTGATTAAACCAATCGCTTTGGAAGAAAAACAACGTTTCTCTATTCGTGAAGGTGGCCGAACCGTTGGTTGTGGCGTTATCGCTAAAATCGTTAAATAATTATTCAAATATCTCCTTATCCCGCCGTCAGGCGGGATAAGGAGTTAAGCTCTTTTGCCCATGATATGGTAGCAATCAAGAAAGTACCGGTCGCTTCCCGCAAAGGTGAAGAAACCGAAGAAAACAAGCAAAAAATTAGAATCAAGATTCGGGCCTATGATCACAAGATTATTGATCAGTCCACCAAAAACATTATGGAAACGGTTGAAAGAACCGGCGCCGTAGTTTTAGGTCCAGTGCCATTGCCGACGGAAAAAAAGAAGTATACGGTTTTGAAGTCGTCATTTGTCCACAAGGACGCTCGTGATCAATATGAAATGCGTATCCACAAACGATTGTTGGATATCATGGATCCGACTCCGAAAACGGTTGATTCTCTGACCAACTTGAATTTGCCCGCTGGTGTTGACGTCGAGATAAAAATGCTTTAAGCTAAACTAATTAGAAACCAATCTAATTAATCGTTGAAAAAATAGAGAAAGCTCCCGCTGACCGTCTAAGTCGGGGAAGGGAAGAAGATAAATTTTTCTTTCGCTCCCTGGCTTGGAAGCAAGGCCGGATAACCTCTATTGGTTCAAGAGATTATTTAGGAGAATTAACAATTCCAGTAAATAATAGTCCTACAATTTGCCAGCCGGAAAAATACCTGGCTCTTTGAGGCAGATTTTTATTTACCCGATTCTAGTGTCTAAGGTATCCGAATATACGAATTTTTAGCAAGAATTCGTCGATTCGGATGCGTTCGCAGATTAGAATCGCATGAATTGATCATAAAGTTATCAATCAATATGAAGTTTATTTTAGCAGAAAAAAGAGAAATGACTCAGAAGTTCCTGCCAGACGGAACCGTGGTTCCTGTTACCAGAGTTTTGGCTGGTCCGTGCGTTGTGACTCAGATTAAGAATGAAAAGCCGGATGGCTACATGGCCGTCCAGATTGGTTTTGGCAGTAAAAGAAAAATCGCCAAGTCAATTAAGGGTCAAATTAAAGACCTGGGTAATTTTCGCTATCTAAAAGAATTTAGAACCGATGCGGCTCAAACTGAAAGTTTAAAAACCGGTGACAAACTGACGGCCAAGATTTTTGCCGCTGGTGATATTGTTAAAGTAACCGGCGTGGCCAAGGGTTTGGGTTTTCAGGGTGTAGTCAAGCGCCATGGTTTTCATGGCAGTTTAGCTACTCACGGTCATAAAGATCAGTTGCGCATGCCTGGTTCAATTGGTGCCGGCGGTAATCAGCGCGTCTTTAAAGGCGTAAGAATGGCCGGTCGCATGGGTGGACAGCAGGTGACGGTTACCAACTTAGAAATTGTCGAAGTAAATCCTGATACAAACGAAATTTATATCAAAGGTGCGATTCCGGGTTCCAGAGAAAATTTAGTTTTAATTTCCGGCGTGGGTGATTTAATTATCGCGGCCGAAGAAGTCGCGACTGAATCGGAAGAAATTAAGACGGAAGATAAGGCCGAGGCGGTACTTGAAGAAACACCAGCCCAAGAAGTAAAAGCCGAGGAGATAAATAGTTAAGATGTTAACCATGTTATTTCTATATGATTAAAGCAACTGTCTACAATACAATCGGTGAAAAGGTCAAAGAATTAGATTTGAATCCAGCAATTTTTGGTTTGAAAGTTAAACCAGAATTAGTGGCTCAAGCCGTTATTGCCCAACAGGCCAACAGCCGTCAAAATTTAGCTCACACTAAAAATAAAGGTGAAGTTAGAGGCGGCGGTAAAAAGCCTTGGAAACAAAAAGGCACCGGCCGAGCTCGCCATGGTTCCATTCGTTCACCTTTGTGGCGAGGGGGCGGTATCACTTTTGGTCCGAGAAATGATCAGAACTTTTCTTTAAAGATTAATAAGAAGGCCAAAAAGAAAGCTTTATTGATGGCTTTGTCCGACAAAGCGTTGAATGAGAAAATTATTTTGGTTGATAAGTTGGAATTGGCCGAAGCCAAGACTAAGAAATTTTACGAATTATTGAAGAATTTGAATTTACGCGACAAGAAAAAAAAGACTTTGAAAAAAGACGATAAGGCCGAGGTTAAAGCTAAAAAGCCCAAGAGCGTTTTGTTGGTTTTAGCCAAAAAGGATGAAAAAATTACTCGAGCCGCGAGAAACATAGCCGCTGTAACTTATATCAGCGCCAGCGGATTGAATATTGTTGACGTGATTAAGAATAAATATTTATTAATGCCTACTGACGCGATCGCGGAAATTGAAAAGGCATATTTAATCAAATAACGCTATGGGAATTTTTGATAAGTTAAAAGGAAAAAAAGAAGAAGAAGCCAAGGCGGTCAAAGCGTCTGCGGCGGCTAAAACCGTGAAAAAGACTTCAGATAAATCAGAGAAACCGGTGCTAACTGAAACCAAGCCGGCGGTAGTTAAGGCAGAAGCTAAAAAGGAACTGAAAGGCAAAAGCCTTCAAGCCCATTTAGTGATTATTAAGCCTTTGGTTACGGAAAAAGCGGCTCATTTGGCAGCTTTGAATAAATATGTTTTTTCCATTAATCCTAAGATGAATAAGATCGAGGTGAAGAAAGCGATTCGTTCAATTTACCACGTTGAACCGTTGAGTGTTAACTTGGCTAATTGCGGCGGTAAAAACGTCCGCTATGGCCGCAGTCATGGTAAAACCAGAAATTGGAAAAAAGCCATTGTTACCTTAAAGGCTGGTGACAAGATTGAAATTTACGAAGGTGTTTAATTTGAAATATATTAGATTATGCCAATAAAAATTTACAAACCAACTAGTCCCGCTCGCCGCCATACTTCGGTTGATACTTTTGCCGACGTGACCGACAAGCAGCCGGAAAGAAAGTTGATTGCCATTAAAAAGAAAACCGGTGGCCGCAACGCGTCCGGTAAAATTACCGTTAGGCATATTGGCGGGGGAGCTAAACGTTATTATCGTTTGATTGATTATATCCGCAACCGCTACGACATGCCGGCTCAGGTGATGGCTTTAGAATACGATCCGAATCGTCGCGCTCGTATCGCGTTAATCCAGTATGCTGATGGAATTAAGTCATACATTATAGCTCCAGTCGGTTTAAAAATTGGCAGTGAAGTTATTTCTTCAAAGACCAGAACTGAAATTCAACCGGGCAATCGGATGCCGATTGAACAAATTCCTTTAGGTTTAATTATTTATGATATTGAAATTACTCCAGGCAAGGGCGCGCAAATTGTCAGAACGGCTGGTGCGGGAGCGAAATTAATGGCCGTGGAAGGCGACTACGCCAATATTAAATTGCCTTCCGGTGAAGTTAGATTGATTTCTAAAAAATCAATGGCGACGATCGGCCAAGTTTCCAATCCGGACGCGATGCATATCAGAATTGGTAAGGCCGGACGAAAGCGCCATTTGGGCGTTAAGCCGACCGTTCGAGGTAAGGCCATGAATCCGGTTGATCATCCTCATGGTGGCGGCGAAGGCCATAATCCGATTGGTATGAAAGCGCCGAAAACTCCTTGGGGCAAATTAGCTTTAGGCGTGCCGACCAGAAAAAAGAAAAAATATTCCGATAATTTTATTGTTTCTCGTCGTCCGAGACGCAACGCTAAATAATCAAAGATAATAAGTATATGTCAAGAAGTTTAAAAAAAGGACCATATATCAATGAAAGATTGCTGAAAAAAATCAGCCAATATAAAGTGACGGATAAAGTGGTAATTAAGACCTGGGATCGTGCCTGCACGGTTACTCCAGAAATGGTGGGTTTTACTATTGGGGTTCACAACGGTCGCATTCATGTGCCGGTATTGGTGGTAGAAAATATGGTTGGTCATCGTTTGGGTGAATTCTCTCCGACTAAAAGATTTGTGGTTCATGGCGGTAAAATGGCTAAAGAAGAAGCTAAAGCCGCTGCGGATAAAGCTTCTGCTGACAGAGTTAAAGCCCAAGCGGCCGCAGAAAAGAAATAGTAAGTTAATATTATATTATGGAAAAAGAAGCTAAAAAATTGAATAAGAAAGACGCCAAACCGATTAAGGCCGAAGCCAAAACCGGTTCTGAAAAGAAAGATAAAAAGTCGATTACGGAAGTTAAGGCGGCGGCGCGCTTCGTGCCGGTTTCAGCCAAGAAGGCTCGATTGATTGTTGATCAAATTCGCGGCGCAGCCGTAGAAGAGGCGGAAACTTATTTGAATTTTGCCAACAAAGCGGCAGTTTTGCCTATTTCTAAATTATTGCATTCGGCTATTGCTAACGCGGAACATAATTTTCAACTGGATAAAGCGGATTTGTTTATTAAAAAAATTACTGCCAATGGCGGACCGGTTTTAAAGCGTTGGATGCCTAAAGCCCATGGCCGTGCTACCACTATTAGAAAGCAAACCAGTCATATTGAACTAGTTTTGGGAATAAAAGATGGTGCTAAAATCAAAGCTTCAACTAAGGGCGAAAAAAAATCCGAAGAAGTAAAAATTGTTAAACCTCAGGATATGAAAAAAGATGCCTTGAAAGTTGGCAACCATAAGAATAAGGATGGCGGTAAAGGCGAAGGTGATCAAAAGGGTTTTGTCAAAGGTATTTTTCAACGTAAAACTGGTTAGTAATTATTTAAAATATTTATTATAAATTAATAATCAAATAAATCTGTGGGACATAAAGTACATCCAAAAGTATTCCGAGTTGGGGGAATATACACCTGGGATTCAAAATGGTTTTCCAAGCGTGATTTTGCTAAATTTTTGCAGCAGGATCTTTTGATTAAAAAATTTTTAAAGAAGGAATTGAAAGAAGCGGCTATTGCCAAGATTGAAATTGAACGATCCGCTTCCGCTTTAACTATTATTATTCATTCAGCTAAACCAGGCGTCATTATCGGCCGCGGCGGTCAGGGCGTTGAAGATTTGAAAAAGAAAATTAAGAATGAATTTTTAGATAAAAAGACGACTTTAAATGTTAATATTCAAGAAGTCAGCAATCCAAATAATAATTCCGAGTTAATTGTCCAGTCAATTGCGTTGGATATCGAAAAACGTATGCCATTTCGGCGCGTCATGAAACAAGCGATTGGCCGAGTGGAAAAAACCGATGCCAAAGGTGTTAAAGTAACTGTCGGTGGCCGTTTAAACGGTGCGGAAATCGCCAGAACAGAGACTTTGACTTCGGGTAAATTACCGCTTCACACTTTGAGAGCTGATATTGATTATGCTCGCGGTGTGGCCAGAACCACATACGGTGCCATCGGGATCAAGGTCTGGATTTATAAAGGGGAAATTTTTAAAAAGAAAGAAGAAAAATTAAGCAAATAACCGATAAGATATGTTGTCACCAAGAAAAATTAAACATCGAAAATGGCAAAAGGGCGTGCTCAAAGGCAAAGCCTCGTCTGGTACGGAAATTAATTTTGGTAAGTATGCTTTGAAATCCATGGGTATCAGCTGGATTACGGCCAGACAAATTGAAGCTGCTCGTCGGGCGATGACTCGGTACATTAAGCGTGGTGGCAAGATTTGGATTAGAATTTTTCCGGATCGGCCGGTAACCCAGAAAGGTGAACAGTCAACTATGGGTTCTGGTAAGGGCGCGGTGGATCATTATGTGGCCGTGGTTCAGCCGGGTCGGATTATTTTTGAACTTGATGGCGTGCCGGAAGATAAGGCTAGAGAAGCTATGAGATTGGCGGCTCATAAATTGCCGATTAAAACAACTTTTATTGTAAAGAATTAATATGGAATATAAGGAATTAAAAACTAAATCGGAAAAGGAATTGGCGGTCATGCTAGTTGAAGCTCAAGAGAAGTGCCGTGAATTGAAATTCAAGGTTAATGCCAATCAGCTCAAGAATTTACGTGAACTGCGCGAAGCAAAAAAGAAGATTGCTCAAATTTTATTTTTATTAAATCAAGCTAAAAAGAGCGCCAAATAATTATGACGGTAAATAAAACGCAAATTAAAAGAAAATTTGTTGGGTTGGTGGTTTCCGACAAGGGTGACAAGACCATCGTGGTTGAAGTTAAAAGAACTAAATTGCACCCGAAATATTTGAAGCGCTACATCGTTTCTAAAAAATATCAGGTTCATGATGAAAATAATCAATTCAAAAAAGGTGACCATGTAACGTTTATTGAATGCCGGCCAATTTCTCGGCATAAACGTTGGCGTGTTTTATCTTCAAAGAAGTAAATCTTTAATAGTCAATTAATATGATTCAATTACGTTCAATGTTAAAAGTAGCCGATAACTCTGGTGCCAAGAAAGTTCAATGCATCAAGGTTTTGCATGGCTATCAAAGACGCTATGGCGGCTTAGGCGATGTTATCACCGTGGCGGTTAAAGAGGCAGTACCGCACAGTATGGTCAAGAAAGGTGAAGTTTTACACGCGGTTTTGGTGCGGGTACATAAAGAAACTCGACGACCGGATGGTTCATATATTAGATTTGACGATAACGCCTGCGTCATCATTGATCAAAAGAATAAAGAACCCAAAGGTACTCGTATTCTGGGTCCAGTCGCCAGAGAATTAAGAAACAAAGGATTCAATAAAATTATTTCCTTAGCTCCGGAAGTACTATAAATTAATAAAACGATAAGTGAATATAATATGAAGCTAAAAAAAGGCGATAAAGTAAAAATATTAGTCGGTAAAGATCGAGGCAAGACCGGTAAAGTCTTGCAGGTTAATAATGAGAAAAACAAGATTTCGATTGAAGGGGCTAATTTACTTTTCAAAAATTTGCGGCCGAAAAAGCAGGGAGAAAAAGGTCAGCGCATCCAATTTCCCGCTTTGATGAATGCTTCTAACGTAATTTTAGTTTGTCCGAAATGCGGTCAAAATACTAGACCAGGTTATGATATTTTGGAGAACAAGAACAAGGTCAGAGTTTGTAAAAAGTGTAAAGAAATAATTTAATTTTTATGAATAGTATTAAGGAAATTTATAAAAAATCCGCCATTACGGCTTTGAAAGAAAAGTTCGGCTATAAAAATGAAATGGCCGCGCCGAAAATTTTGAAAGTGGTGATTAACGTTGGGGCGGGTCAAGGCTTGAAAGACCCCAAATTTAATGAACTGGCCGAGAGTACTTTAATGAGAATCACCGGCCAAAGACCGGTTAAGACTTTAGCCAAAAAGTCAATTTCAAATTTCAAAATCAGAGAGGGATTAATTGTTGGATTAATGGTAACTTTGCGCGGTCAGCGGATGTATGATTTCTTAAATAAGCTGATTAATATTACTTTGCCTCGGGTTAGAGACTTTCGTGGTCTTGATCCGAAATCGGTCGACCTGCAAGGTAATTTGAATTTGGGTTTTAGGGAGCATATTTCTTTTCCGGAAATCAAATCCGATGAAGTGGAGAGAATTCATGGTTTGCAAATTTGTGTTGTAACATCGGCTAAGACTCATGAGGAAGGTTTGGAATTATTAAAATTATTGGGTTTTCCCTTTCAAAAATAATCAATTTTATGGCAACAGAAGCACAAATAGCAAAATCAAAGAAGAAACCTAAATATTCCACCAGAATTGTAAGACGTTGTTGGCGTTGTGGTCGAGTTCACGGCTACATGCGTGATTTTAATGTCTGCCGGATTTGTTTTCGCGAACTGGCCAATAATGCTCAAATTCCCGGTATCACTAAATCAAGCTGGTAATTAATTAGTTAAAACAATGATAATTTACCGCTGGTCGGTAAACATCAATAAATATTTAATTTAAATTCAAAATATGACAGATCCAATTGCTGACATGTTAACAAGAATCAGAAACGCCATGGCGGTTAGAAAGCCAGAGGTAATTTTGCCTTTCTCTAAAATTAAAATGAATATCGCGGAAATTTTAGCGAAGCATGGCTACGTTAAAGAAGTTGAAGTCATTGAGGACGCTTCTTTGGCCAGCAAGTTGAAGATGATTAAAATTATTTTAAAATATAACGGCAAAGAGTCGTCAATTACTAATTTGAAAAGAATTAGTAAGCCTGGTCATCGCAAGTATGTGACCAAGGATGAATTACCGGTGGTTTTAAATAGTTTAGGGATTGCGATTATTTCTACTTCTCAGGGTTTGATGACTAACAAAGAAGCCAAGAAAAAAAATCTGGGTGGGGAAGTGATTTGCGAGATCTATTAATAAGTGCATTTAATTTTATGTCAAGAATTGGAAAACAACCTATCAATATACCGGCTAATGTCG
Source organism: Candidatus Buchananbacteria bacterium (assembly GCA_041663485.1). Lineage (GTDB taxonomy): Bacteria > Patescibacteriota > Patescibacteriia > Buchananbacterales > UBA6539 > 02-FULL-45-11b. Next base: position 13,678 of record JBAYMO010000011.1, read on the forward strand.
ACGTTAAAATGGCTGACGGTTTTATTATCGTTAAGGGTCCAAAAGGGGAGTTGCGCCAAGCGCTTCATTCTGACGTCATGATTAATCGCGAAGGTGATATTATCACCGTTACGGTTAAAGAGCCGGAAGATAAGAAGCAACGTTCACTTTGGGGTTTATACCGCCGCTTAATCAGTAATATGGTAATCGGTACGACCGAAGGATTTTCTAAGCAACTGGAGATTAACGGCGTCGGTTATAAAGCGGTTTTGGCTGGAAAAAATCTAAACTTGGCTTTGGGCTTTTCTCATCCGGTAGAATTTCCGATTCCTCAGGGTATTGAAATAAAAGTGGAAAAGAACGTCGTGACTATTTCTGGTTTTGATAAAGAATTGGTTGGTCAGACAGCGGCGGAAATCAGAAGTTTGAAAAAACCCGAGCCGTATAAAGGCAAGGGCATTAAATATTCCGATGAAACCATTATTCGTAAAGAGGGTAAATCCGCAGCCAAGGGTGCTTAATAGTTTACAAATTTGTTTTTCAATATTATGTTAAGAAGCCAAAAAATTAAACAAGATCGCCAGCAGCGAAGAAAAAATCGAGTGCGCGCCAAAATTTCCGGTGATGCTCTGAGACCGAGAATGAATGTTTATCGCAGCCTGAAGCATTTTTATGTTCAGTTAATTGATGACCAGCAAGGTAAAACCTTGGCCTCAGCCAAGGATACGGAAATTAAAGATCAAGGCAACAAAACGGTGTTAGCCGGTTTGGTTGGCGAATTGATCGCGGCCAAAGCGCTTAAACTTGGTATTAAAGAAGCGGTTTTTGATAAATCTAGCTATAAATTTCACGGTCGGGTTAAAGCGGCCGCCGAAGGAGCTAGAAAAGGTGGACTTAAATTTTAAAAATACTAAATATGGCAGAAATTAAAGCAGTCAATAAAGAAAATTCACCCAAACGCGGTCGGCGCTCTGACTCACGAGATAATTTTCGTGGTGAAAGCGAATATCAGCAATCAATGATTGATATTGCGCGCGTAACCCGTGTTATGGCCGGTGGTAAGAGAATGAGATTCCGCGCTTGTTTAGTTATTGGTGACAAAAAAGGCAAGGTGGGTATGGGTGTGGCCAAAGGGGCTGACGTGACTTTAGCGGTTAATAAAGCTTTTACTAAAGCTAAGAAAAATTTGATTACCGTGCCGATTATTAATGAAACCATCCCGCATCGAGTTGACGCTAAATTTGGGGCGGCCAAGATTATGTTAAAACCCGCGCCTAAAGGTACCGGTATTATGGCCGGTGGTGCGGCTCGTATTATTTTGGATTTAGCCGGTGTTTCCAATGTGGTGGCTAAGGTTTTAGGCTCTAACAATAAAATTAATAATGTCAGTGCGACTTTGAAAGCTTTACAAATGTTAAAAAAGATTCAGCCTAAGGTTAAACCGGAAAATAAATCAGAAGCCAAGAAGCCAGTCGCGGAAAAAAAGTCTAAAGAATAGAGATTAGATAATTTCTAAAATTATGTCTGAATTATCACTTCACAATTTAAAAGTTAATAAAAAGGCGCAAAAAAAAGCTAAGAGAGTTGGCCGTGGTAATGCTTCCGGTCATGGTACTTATAGTACCCGAGGTTTAAAAGGCCAGCGCGCTCGTTCCGGCGGCCGACGCGGTTTACAGCGTTTCGCGATGGCTTTGGCTTTGCGCAATAAACCAAAGATCGGTGGTTTTAAGAGTCTCTATGCCAAACTTGATGTCGTCAATCTTGATCAGTTGGAAAGTAATTTTGGAAATGGAGAGATTGTTAATGTCAAAAAAATGATCGAAAAGAATTTAATTAAGAGCGCCAAAAGCGGTGTCAAGATTTTAGGTAAAGGCACATTGACCAAAAAATTGACGGTTTCGGCTCATGCCTTTTCGGAAACGGCCAAAGAAGCTATAATTAAAGCAGGCGGCAAGGTGCAATTAGCCAGATAGTTTATAAATTTTATCGTCTCTCAATATTTATGTGGTGGCAAAAACTCATTCAAATTTGGAAAATCAAAGATTTGAGAAATAGTATCCTGTTTGTTCTGGGTATTATGGTAGTCTTTCGCTTAGCCGCTCATATTCCGATTCCGGGCATTGACGCGCAAGCTCTAAAAGATTATTTTGCCTCTAACCAACTTTTGGGGGTAATGAATATTCTTTCGGCCGGCGGTATGGAAAACTTTTCCATTGTGGCTATGGGGGTTGGACCTTATATTACCGCTTCCATTATTTTTCAGCTTTTGGCCATGATTATTCCCAGCCTGGAGGAATTGCAGAAAGAAGGCGAAGCGGGCCGACAAAAAATCAATCAATGGACCAGAATGTTGACCATTCCTTTGGCCGCTTTGCAGGGGTATAGTTTAATTGCTTTACTGAATAAATCATCTTCCGGCATTTTTTTAAATTTAACTACTTGGAATCTTGTTTCCATTATAATCACCGCTACCGCTGGTACCATGTTTTTAATGTGGCTGGGTGAACTAATTTCAGAAAAACATATTGGTAATGGCATATCTTTATTGATTTTTGTCGGCATTGTTACCAGAATTCCCAGTGCCTTGCAGCAGACAATTTTGATTTTTGATAAAACCCAGTTAATTACCATGGGTTTATTTATCATCGTGGCCATCCTCACGATTGTGGGCGTAGTGATTATCACTGAAGGCCAGCGCAATGTTCCAGTATCTTACGCTAAGCGTGTTCGGGGGATGAAAATGTATGGCGGCGTGAATACTCATTTGCCTTTGCGGGTTAATATGGCCGGAGTAATTCCTATTATTTTCGCAATTTCTATTATTTTATTTCCACCGATGGTCGCTCAATTTTTTATGACCGCCAAATCGCAAATTTTGGTCACGATCGCGGAGAATGTCATTGCAATTTTTAATAATCAAATAATCTACGGCGTTTTGTATTTCTTGTTGGTTTTTGGTTTTACGTATTTTTACACCGAAGTAGTTTTTCATCCTGATCAGATCGCGGAAAATTTACAAAAACAAGGCGGCTTTATCCCCGGCATTCGTCCAGGTAAGCCGACTGTCGAATATCTCACTTATACGACCAATCGTATTATTTTGGCCGGTGCTTTATTCCTCGGCATTATCGCCGTTTTGCCTATGGCCATCAACGGCCTAACCGGCATTTCCACTCTCGCTATTGGTGGTACAAGTTTGTTGATCGTAGTTTCCGTCGTGATTGAAACCTACAAGCAAATTGAGTCTCAGCTAACCATGCGTGATTACGAGGGTTTGTAATCAACCTTTTAATTTATGGGACTTTTTGATTCCCCAAAAGTATTTACGACTCACGAACAAATTAAGGAAGCACTTTTTAAAATTAATTCTCTTGACTATAAAGAAAGAGAAATTGTTTATCAAGCCCTACTGGATAAATTAAGCCAGGGTGGGGTGAGTCAAGAAGAATATAGAAATATAATCAGAAAACTCCGGGAAGAAAAATTAATTTCGGAAATTGATAAAGAGAATCTTTTCGGTTTAATTGAATAATATGAAAATAATTATATTTGGTCCTCAGGGCTCAGGTAAGGGGACGCAAGCTGAATTAATCGCCAGAAGGCATAAATGGCCTTATATCTCCACTGGCGATATTTTTCGTTATCACTTAAAAAATAACACGGCCTTGGGTCAAAAAATAAGCTCTTATGTTAATAGTGGCAAATTGGTGCCCGATTTATTGGTAAATCAAGTGGTTCAAGACAGAATTAATCAGCCTGATTGCGCCTTGGGCTTTGTTTTAGATGGCTATCCAAGAAATTTGGCTCAGTTAAACTTCTTAAATCAAATTACCAAGATTGATTTAGCCATGGTGATTAATTTAAGTGATGAAACTGCCATTCGGCGTTTAGCCCAACGTTTGGCCTGCAAATGCGGCCTGAGCTATCATCTAACCTTTAATCCGCCTAAACAGGCCGGCGTTTGTGATAAATGCGGCGGTGAACTTTTTCGACGAGACGATGATCAGCCTGATGCCATTAAACAACGATTGGAAATATATCATCAGGAAACCGAGCCAATCTATTCCGATTATAAAAAAGACGGTGTCTTGCATGTCATTGACGGTGATAAGCCAATTGAAGAAGTTTATAAACAGGTTGACGAAGTAATATCTTCAATCAAATAGTATGGTGACTATTAAAAAATCCGAAGAGATTGTCGTCTTGCGCCAAGGCGGAAGAATTTTAGCGCAAGTACTGCAGCAATTGGTTATGGCCGCTCAGCCGGGCGTAACGACTTTGGCCTTGGATCAATTGGCTGAAAAATTAATTTTAGAAGCGGGGGGTTTACCCGCTTTCAAGAACTATCGCGGTCATGCTGATGAAGATCCATTTCCCAGCACCATTTGTGCTTCGGTTAATACGCAATTAGTTCATACTGCCGCCAGTGATTATGTTTTGAAAAATGGCGATATTTTAAGTATTGATATTGGCATGAAATATCCAGCCAAAGACCCTGGTTATTTTACCGACATGACGACTACAATTCCTATCGGCTCGGTTTCGCCCATTGCCCGAAAAGTCATTCGGGTAACCAAGAAATCTTTGGATATTGGTTTGGCGCAAATTAAGGAAGGCAATTATATCTCCGATATCGGCCGGGCGATTCAGCAATATGTCGAAAGCGAAGGTTTTTCCGTGGTCAGGGAGTTGGTGGGTCATGGCGTGGGTTACGCCGTGCACGAAGATCCAAGAATTCCCAATTATTATGATAAAAGAAATGATGATGTACAGCTTAAAGAGGGCATGGTTCTGGCCATTGAGCCGATGGTTAACGTTGGTCATTACGCCATTAAAACCGCGCCTGACGGTTGGGCGGTCGTAACAGCCGATGACAGTTTGTGCGCGCATTTTGAACACACGATTGTGGTAACCAAAAAAGGTTGTGAAATTATAACTTTACCTTAGTATGGCAATTTTAGGCATTGATTATGGCGCGAAAAAAATTGGGCTAGCCAAATCCGACGATAAGAATAAATTCGCCATGCCTTTGGAAATTATCAAAAGCGATAATCAAAAAGAAATTTTAAAAAGAATTAAAGAGGTTTGCGAGCAAGAAGATATCGAAAAAATTATCGTGGGCGTGCCAATATCACTGAAAGCGGAAAAACGCGATAACTTATTTCGTTTAAAAGATTTGGAAAATAAGCAAATGCAAGAAGTTTTGGTTTTTGTTGATTGGCTAAAAGACAATTTAAAACTGCCTCTGGAGGTTGAAGATGAAAGACTTTCTAGTAAAATGGCCAACCGTTTAGGCCGGGGAGAAATTAAAAGAAAAGGCGATGATGACGCGGTGGCCGCCATGTTAATTTTGCAATCTTATCTCGATAAAAATTCTTAGACATGTCGACTTATCAAACAACCGGCATTATATTAAAAATTTCTGATCGGGGAGAAGCCGATCAGGTTTTTTCTATTTACACGAAAAGTAAAGGCAAGATTTTGGCTTTAGGCAAAGGGACAAAAAAAATTCAAAGTAAGTTGAATGGTCAGCTGCAGTATTTCAGCCTGGTTTATTTGATGATCGCGCCAGGCAAGATGCATGATCATATTGCCAGCGCCGAAATTGTTTTGAATCATCCTAAAATTAAGTCTGATTTAAAAAAAATAATTCTTGCCAGCTTTGCTTTGGAGTTGGTGGAAAAAATGACAAGAAACGGTCAGCCGGAGCCGGATATTTTTTTACTTTTAGAGAATTTTTTTAAAGTAGTTGAAAATGAGACTTTCGATGCGGTTAAAATTAATAAGTACAAAAGAATGTTTGTTGTTAAGCTTTTGGGTATTTTAGGTTTCGCGCCCCCGGTTGGTATTATCAATAGCGAAAAAAAGCTCACGGATTTTTTGACGACTCATCTGGAAATGCCGCTATTAAGTGTTAAATTATTAGCTAAAATTAAGTCTTGACTTTTGATAGTTTTTTTGTTAACATAGCCAAGGAGGTTGTCGGACTTTGACAACTTGAACATGACGGCGCAGGCCGTTATTTTTTTATATAGATCGCGTATTTCTGCTTGGCTAAAGCAGTCGATAATTTAGCCCTTTTTTGCTGACTACAGCCACGAATTACGGCCAGCAAAAAAGCAAAACCCAAGACCGTGGTAGGAGAAGTGCTCATGTCGTTATCACTGAAACACTCGGCATCAGTCGGCGATTTGTCAACCCAGCAAATTCTGCACTTGTTGGATCGGGGAATCGCTATGCTGGTCTTTGTCTTGACCAAGCGCCGTGTCACCAGTTTGTTTGAAGCTCTGCATAAATCCGGGCAAGAGGCGCCAGGTTTTGTGGCAGCCATGATGCAAGCTTCGACCGGTACGGCGGTGTCTATGGATGCTGCCGCTTGGCAGATGATGTGCAGTAATCCAACTGCTTCTATTCGTGCAATTACGGCCAGCTCGGCCAGCAAGGGCGAACGGATTCATCATTTGGTTCGTCGTTTGTACTTGTCGGCGGGAATCAATTTTTTTGCTATCCGAAGTCGCTATGAGGGTTTGGTCAAAGCTTTGGCGCTGCATTTTGACGCCAAGCACTCGCCGCACACGATGTTGGGCAACAACATCACTTTTTTGAATGCCGGCGAGGGCGCGCGGTTTCATCCGACCCAGGTTGCGTTGGATTTGCTTTCAATCGTTTCCTGGTATCTCTTTGGCGAGGCGATTATGGCTGACAGTGGTTATCGGATGAGCCATCCAAACTTTTTGGCCGCCATTCAGCAGTTTCTGCAATTAAGTCGGGAAGATCGTCTGGCCAGGATTGCGGCGGTTTTGGAAGGCAAGACGGTCTGCTTCAGTCCGGACTGTGCCAAATCTCGAGTGGTTTTTGACTGGCGTTCGGCTGGTCCGAAGTTGGGGATGAAGTTTCTTTTCGCTACGCCGGATAATCCCGAATTTCGGTTTGACAGCCGCTATCTTCAGGGCATTGACCATCATAATGTTGATGCCCTAGTTCCCGATCAGCCGTTTGATGTTCTGTACAAGCTGCGTTGGCGGGTGGAACATCAACCGCCACATGTGCGTCAACTGATCGCCACTCTCAATCCGTCTTTTCAGATTGATTGGCGGTTTGCTGAGCATTTGCGGACGCGAAAGAAGTCGGCATTCTTTTTAGATGCTTTACCTATAGACAAGGCACTTCCCTCAATGACGTCAGATGTTGAAGACCATCCCAATTGTCTATGTTGGCTGGAGGCCTTTATGGCTCTGGCGATGCGCATGGCCTATATTGAGGCAGGTTACAAGTGTTGGGAAAACGAGGAAGTCGTCGCCGAAAATTGTTGGCAGCTTCCGCCGTCGCAATCCGCGGGTTTGATTCAGACTCGCTCCATGACCTTTACGGAGTATGAGGGCTACCTTAGGGATCATCCGATTAAGACGGCTACTCACGTGAACCGATTGCTCAATGGTTGCAACTTGGATCACCTGCGGCCGGTTGGACTGTCTGATTTGGTCAAGAAGCTGCTTCGCCGATTAGGGTTTTCCGGGCCGATTATTGCCGCTGAAGACGTTGTCCCTGATTCCAACCAGGACGGGTTGCACAAGGATGTGATGTGGTTTCCTGACGCGAGATTGCATGAATGGCGGCCGGAGATCCTGGACGTAATTCACATGCTTTCCGAGGGAGGCATGACGTACAACTTCATTGATGGGACGTCCAGGATGGTGAGGAAGTTCCGCGTTGATACCAGCAAGGAAAGTAAAGTTGTTGGTATTCTGCGCTGCCCTCGAGGAATGAATCCGGAATCAACGCCGGATCATCCTGAGCCCGAGTGCATTGACGGGCATGAGGAGGAGGTGCCAAATACCTCAGTCTTTACGCTATATGGACCTGACGATTGCCGTCGGGCGCGGTGTTTTTACTGCGAGTCTATCCATACAGCCGAAGAGATGAGAACGCATATGGCAGCCTTGCAATAGTATTATGTTGTGTCTATTCCGCTCCGCCAGACCTCAATGGGGTTTTGCGGAGTTTTTTATTAAAAAAAATAGAGCCTCGCAAGTCCGTTGGACTGGAGGCTCCATAAGAAGTGTGCCAATGACGGCGCGCTTAAGCGGTCGCCAGGTGCTCGTATTCGATTGCGAGTACCGTTTCCTCGTAATCGAATACGAGCTGGTGCAGGGTACTGCTTTTTCCATTTGGGATAACCCCATAGTTTTTCTCAGCCGCCAGATGCGCGCGCATCAGATCTCGCTTCGCAGCATGAAACTCGTCCGGGTTCGTGAAACGCAAGGTTCCACGGGCCCTTTGGATGCGTTCAATAAGATTCAACACACCCTGATCCAAAGACAGGTAAGCGCCACCAAATGTCATTGTTCCGGCCATGACAATCACCTCCTTAAAAGTTGAGTGGGAACAATGTTGAGATTTTTATATTACATTGAATTCATAATTATGTCAAGAGGCAAGGTCAATATTCAGTCTCACAGAATATTGCCAAATTAGCTAAAAAATTGTATGATTAGCATATAATTATCCTTAATTTCTAAATTAATTTTTGTTTTATGAAAAGAATTGCTATCGAGGAGGTAGTCAAAAAAGCCGGAGAAACGGTTAAAGTTAGCGGCTGGGTTCATTCTCGTCGTGACCATGGTAAAATAATTTTTATTGATTTACGTGACCGCTCCGGCCTTTTGCAAGTAGTTTTTGAGCCGAAATACGCAGAGGCTTACCAATTCGCCAATCAACTGCGGCCGGAATTTGTTGTCAGTATTGAAGGTAAAATTAACGAGCGTCCGGCGAAAATGGTTAACGATAAGATTTCGACCGGCACCGTGGAAATGACCGGTGAAAAATTGGAGATATTAAACGAAGCCAAAACTTCGCCTTTTGAGATTGACAAAGACAGCTCCAAGGTGGGCGAGGAAACTAGATTAAAATACCGCTACTTGGATTTACGAACTTTGCGCATGACCAATAATTTGGTGATGCGTTCAAAGGTGACGAAGTTCTTTCGTGATTATTTGACCAAGAATAATTTTTTAGAAATTGAAACGCCGATTTTAACCAAAGGCACGCCCGAAGGCGCGCGTGAATTTTTGGTGCCTTCTCGTATTTATCCTGGCAAATTTTATGTCTTACCTCAGTCACCCCAGCAATTCAAGCAGTTACTGATGGTGGCCGGAGCGGAAAAATATTTTCAAGTGGCCAAATGCTTTCGCGATGAAGATACGCGCGGCGATAGACAAGCGGAGTTTACCCAGCTGGATATTGAATTGAGTTTTGTGCAGCAAGAAGATATTTTTGAGTTGATTGAACCGATGATGATTGAAATGGTTAAGACTTTGTATCCGAACAAAAAAGTTACTCATTTGCCGTTCAAGCATTTGACTTATGCCGAGTGTATGGAAAAATACGGCTCCGATAAGCCTGATCTAAGAGTCAATAAAGAAGATCCGGACGAATTAGCTTTTATGTGGCTGATTGATCCACCGATGTTTAAATATTCCGAGACGGAAAAGAAATTAGTAGCCAGCCATCATCCTTTCACCATGCCGAATTTAGAAGATATGCAAAAGTATCCTGATGAGCCAAGAAAATGGCGAGCCTATGGCTATGATTTAGTTTTAAACGGTTTTGAAGTGGCCGGTGGTTCTATTAGAATTCATCGCCGCGATATTCAGCAAAAAGTTTTTGAACTTTTAGGTTTAGGTGAAGATGAGATTAAAAATCGATTCGGCCATATGCTGGAAGCTTTTGAATTTGGCGCGCCGCCACATGGGGGGATTGCGCCGGGTATTGATCGGATTATGGCGATTCTACAAAACGAACCTAATATTCGCGAAGTTATTGTTTTTCCCAAGACCGGCGACAGTCGCGATTTAATGATGGACGCGCCGAACGTGGTATCGGCTAAAGCTTTGAAAGAAGCCAATATTAGAATTTCCGATGAAGCCATAGCTCAAGCTAAGGCGCGCGGTGAAGAATTGGAAGGTTTTGATACGGCCATGGCGGACTAATATCATGGCGCCTGGCCATACACTTGTACTAAATCGTAAAATAAAAATATGAAATTAACCGTTGAGGTAGTTAAAAATAATCTCAAGATAAAGGATTTTACCAGTCAGACGGAAAAATATCTTAATGCTTTGGGTTATACGGATCATGGGCTGAGGCATATCAATATTGTGTCTGATCGTTCCCATAGTATTGCCAGAAAGATCGGTTTAAGCGAGCACGAGCAGGAGTTGGCCGGCATTGCCGGTTATTGCCATGATATGGGAAATTTTTTGGGTCGCACCCAGCATCATTATTGGGCGGCTTTACTTTTCTCCCAAGTTTTTTTAAATGAAGCCGATAATCCCAATGATGTCTCCACGATTGCCCAGGCGATTGTCAGTCATGACAAGGATGAATTAAAGATTGTTAATAAGATAACTGCGATTTTAATTATTGCCGATAAATCCGACGTGCACCGGTCGCGGGTAAGAACCAGCAAAAAAGGTGGTCGTGACATGGATATTCATGATCGCGTAAATTACGCGGTCATTGATAATGATCTGGCCGTGGATACCAAGAAAAAAATTATCAAATTAAAGTTAAAACTGGATACAAAATTTTCCGCGCCCCTGGAGTATTTTGAAATTTTTACCGAGCGCATGACTTTTTGCCGTTTGGCGGCTGAATATTTGGGTTATAAATTTGGTCTGGAGATAAACGATTTTAAGTTATTGTAGTTGGGCTGATACTTTTTTAATTTATTAATTTTTAAAAAATTTATGGCTATCCCTAAAACCACAAAAAATTACTTGGACAAAAGAATGGCCAAGTATGATGAACTGGCCCATAAGACGGTTTATACGGCCTATGACTTGGCTCAAACTTTGCAAAAAGAATTAAATCAAATTGCCAAAAGTCTGTTGATTGCCACGGATAAAGCCTATGTGTTAGCGGTGGTGCCGGCGCACATGAGAATCGATTTGAATAAATTAAAAAAAGCCCTAAAAGTTAAAAAGATCAGTATTCCAAACGAAAAAGTCATGGTTAAGGTTTTTAAAGTAAAGCCCGGGGCTATGACAGCCTTTGGCGGTATGCACCAGGTAGAAGTCTGGGTAGATAAAAGCTTGTTAAAAACTAAAGACATAATTTTATCTGCCGGCAGTTTCACCGATTCGGTGCGCATGAAAGCCAAGGATTTTATTGGCATAGAAAAAGCTAAACTGGCCAGTTTCGCCAAAATGGGCGGGTACAAATTGCAAGTTAAATCGAAAAAGAAAAAAGTAGCCAAGAAAAAGACGAAGCCCGTCAAAAAAGTCATTAAAAAGATTATAATCAAGAAGAAAAAATAAAAGCAATCACATAGCAAATAGCCCACAGCCATTTGCTATCTGCTATTGGCTAAAATGCACAAGATTAAAATTGAACAATTCGAAGGTCCTTTGGATCTGCTTTTGCAGTTAATTGAGGAACAAAAATTAGAAATTACCAAAGTGGCCTTGGCTCAAGTAACTGAGCAATATATTGAAATATTGGATCAGTCAACGGGCGATAACGTCAAGCCGGAAGAATTGGCTGATTTTTTAGTTATTGCCGCCCGCTTGCTTTTAATTAAATCAAAAGCCCTTTTACCATTTTTGGAATGGGGTGATGAAGAAGAGGAGGAGGATTTAACTAAGCAGTTAAAGATTTACAAAGAATATTTGGATGCCATGAAAGTGATTCAGAAAATGGTGAGCCAAAAACATTTTGCCTACTCGCGCGAGAAAATGATTGTTTTTAAAGACGTGGAATTTTCGCCACCGCCGAAATTAACCAAAGACAAATTGGCGGAAGTGATGCTGGGAGTGATTCGGGGTTTGCAGCCATTTTTGAATTTGCCTACGGAAGTAATCAAGCGCACGGTCAATATTCAGGAAAAAATCAGTCAAATTCGTCAGCGTTTATATCAGCAAGCCACTACGAGATTTTCTGATATTTTAAGAGAGGCCAAAGATAAAACAGAAGTCATCGTCAGTTTTTTAGCGCTGCTGGAATTAATTAAGCAAAAAACCGTAATGGCCAAACAGTCCGGGACGTTCGATGATATCATTCTTGAAAGAATTGGTGATAGTAAAAATTAATCAGAGGTATTTATTAAATAAGCCTGAAAACAGGCTTTTTTTGATTGACAAAGCCTGTTTAATATGCTATTATGCTAAGTTAGTCTTGCCCTTTATAAACTTTCCAATTAGCTTAATTTAGAGATTAATTTTGAATTTGACCGCTGAATTAAGCTAATTGTGAAGGAATGGGAATCGGACAACCGTCGACAGCCATTATGGTTGCGACAGTGGGAGAGTTTGAGATGAGTATTTTGGTTCAAGGCGATCGCAATGCGGCCGGCTGCGAAGACGCGGCCAAAGAAATTGCGGCCGAGTTGGCTCGACGGCATGTCGAGGTCAACTTGGGTGCCTACGGCAAGCTGGTGGAGGTTTTCCTCCAAGCTGGTTGCCGGGCGACTTGCCATGGCCATCGGGCGGATGATCGGGGGAAATGTCCGGCTGAAACGCCATTCGTGGACTGCACGGTAGGGGGCAGTCTTTCCAAGGAAGAGGCTTGGGGGAGGCGCCTGGGGATATTCCTCGAGTCGGACGCGTTTCTGTTCTTTGCCGGAAACGAAGGGACACTGGCTCACCTGATCCCAGTCCTTGCCTTTGCCAGTAAGTCCTGGCACGACAAGAAAAAGATCGCTTTGGTTGGCTGGAATTCGGTGCAAGTCGGCTGGGTATCGGAAGAAGTTTTGGCTTTGACCAAGCTTCTCGGAGGCTTACCGAGTAGTGTCGTATTTTTTGAAATTAATGTCGATCCCAAAACAGTGGTTGACTTTCTGACCAGCTAGCTGGTCGAACAACCCCGCACAACAGCAGGCCTAGTCCACGGATTAGGCCTGTATTTTTTTGACTTGATTTGGCCAGTTTAAGTGCTATAATAAAAGTATGAAAAAACCTATTCTGTTGTCGGAAAATAATATCATAAAATATCTAAAAAAGCAGGTTTTTCCTGCTTTGAATTTTAAAATTAAACGGATAATTTTTGTCAAAGAAATTTTGAGTTTCAGTAATGCCAATTATCTTTTTGAAGTAAAAGTTACCACCAGCCAGGGAGAAAAAAAATTTGTTCTCAAGCAGGCTCAGCCTTATGCCAAACGCATGTTAAGGCAGGGTATAAAAAAATACATCAGCCCAAATCGCGTGACGGGGGAAGTCAAAATGCTGAAGTTTTTAAGCCAGCTTTGGGGAAAAAAATATGTGCCGGAAATATTATTTTACGACCGGCCAAATTCAATTTTTTTAATGTCCGATATCGGTTCTGATTTTAAGTTGTTGGTTGAAGAATTTGATCACGGACGAGTTTATCCGCAATTGGGTAAATTATTGGGCGAGCTCTTTGGCCGTTTGCATGGCTCGACCTATGGTTTAAAAAAAGAATTTAACCCCAATCGGGCGTGGCGTGATTATTTGATTGATAGTTTAATCCATCAGTCTTTTAGCAGCGGTTTGAAAAAACATTTGGGCGATAAAGTGGTTAATAATTTTTTGGTTAGTGCCGAAAAATCAAAATTTTGTGTGACTTGGGTTGACCCGGTATTTCGTAACATTTTTGTCAGTAATAATTCTGCGGGTTTTTTTGATTTTGATTTTTCGTGCAGTTATGATCCGGCTTTTGACTCGGGCGTACTTTTGGCCCATTGGTTATGGATGACATTAAAAGGCGACAAGAAAATTAGAAGAGACGCTAAAAAATTTATTATGGATTATGATAAATATTATGGTCCAGCCTTTCTGGCAGAAAAGAAGGGGACGGCAAAAGACTTGAAAAAAATTCGCGAAAGGACGCGGCGCTGGGCGGGCATGTATTTAGTGTCGCGTACTGATGGCGTTTCGGGTTCTTATTTTAAAGACTACCCGGCTTGGGAAAAAAGAATCAGAAAATTAGGAATCAATTTGTTTTTAAATAAAAAAGTCGCTGTTAAATTAAAATCATAATATGAATGACAATAATGAACTAAAAAATAAAATATTTGCCGAAATCGCCAAGGTACCTGATTTTCCTAAAATATATCCAAGCTGGGTTTCAGTCGGGCCGGTGCCGATTCGGTTAAACACCAGGCGTTTATATTCCTATCCGAAAATCGTTGAATTGTTTGTTGAGTATTTAGCGCCGATGATTGCCGAATCAAAAGTAAATTTGATTGCTGGCGCGGAAACCGCCGGTATTCCTTTAGCTATGGCGTTATCATTAAAGACCAGGATTCCGTTTATTTATGTCAGAAAAGAAGAAAAAATCAAGGGCAATGTGTCTCAGGGTTGTATTGAGGGAGATTTTAAAGCCGGCGACAAAGCGGTTTTGGTTGATGATTTATTGGGCAACGGAAAGACTAAACTTCTGTTGATAGAAAATTTAAAAAAAGCCGGTGTTGAAGTTAAATCAATCGTCATGATTATGACCACAAAAAATAAATTGCTGGCAGGCTTTAAGGACATGATTGAGCAGAGGCATATAAGTTTATTTAAGATATATACTTGGGATGAACTCACGAGTTTTCAAATAGATCAAGGCATAATTCCAAAAGAAATCGCGCCGTTGGTTTTGGATTACATGCAAAATCCGGACAGCTGGAATGATAATGCTCGAAAGTGGCAGTCGTATTGCCAGGCTTTGAAAAATTTGAATATTGAAATTCCTGATTTTTTAAAAAAATATGCCGCAGAAAGTTAAGGCCGACCAAAAAAATATCATTGATTGTTTTATTCAAACCCAGGGTTTTTATTTAATGGGGCCGATTTATAATCCGTCCGGCTTTAAGGCGCCGTTTACGATTGACGCGCTGACGGTATTATCAAATCCTGGGCGGGCAGCCATAATCGGCCAAGTTTTAGGTGAATTTGTAAAAGCTCTCGATGTTGATTTGATTTTAGGCATTCCAAATGGCGGTGTGCCGTTGGCCACTATTATCTCCCAATATTCCGGTATTCCCTTTGGCTACATCCGAACCGAAAAATGCCAACGCACCGGTGAATTAATTCAGGGCGAATACGCCGGCAAAACCAAAGCGGTTTTGGTTGATGATATTATCGGCCGGGGCAATACTAAAGATAAAGTTTTGGCCAATCTTTCAGGTAAGTTAAAAATTAAAGACCTGATCGTTTTGCTTCATGGCGGCATTGGTTATCAGAAAATGATTGAAGATTGGGAAATTAAAAGCGGCGTGAAAGTAAATTATTTAGCGCGTTGGGATGAAATTACCGATGAGTTGATAAAGGCCGGCCGACTGCCTTTGGCCGTTGGAGAAATAATGATGGAATATTTAAAAAGTCCCGAGGCATTTCAAAGCAATGCGGCGTATTGGCAAAAGTTTGACGAGTTTAAAAATAGCCACAGTTATCAAACCATAGATCCGATTATTTAATAAAATATATGAACCAAAAAGTCCTTGAGCTGTTACTTTTTAAAGATCATTTTATCGCCGGCAAAATGAACAGTCCGCGCGTTGGCCACTTCCCATTTTTGGCGGATGCGCGAAAAATTTTTTGTCGAATTGAAATTTTGGACGTTGTCGCCGAAGAATTGGCCGGTATTATTGGACCATGGGACGTCGATCTGATTGCTTCGCCTGAGGCTGCTGGTGTTCCTTTCGGGGTGGCGACTGCTTTAAAAGTAAAAAAGAATTTTTTGTATCTGCGCAAGGAGCCAAAAGGATATCAGACCAATAATTTAATTGAGGGTGATTTTACTCCGGGTCAAAGGGTGGTTATAGTCGATGATTTTATTTCCAAGGGTGGCGGTAAGGAAAAATACGTCAAAGTTTTGGAAGCAGCCGGTTTAGTGGTGGTGGGTGTGGCGGTTTTTAATGACGCTCATTATGGTCCAAAATATCTTGAAGAGCAAAAATGGTTAAGAGAAAATAAAAAGTATAAATTCACAACTCTAGTCACGTGGCCGGAATTAATGGATTACGCCGCCGAACAAAAATTTTTTAGCCAGGAATTTTGTGAAATAGTTAAAGATTGGCTTGATGATCCGATTGAATGGCAGACTAAAGATGAAAATTGGCAGAAATTCAAGGGTGTGGCGATTAAAGAAAAAAATTTGAATTTTCATCCAAGCTTTGAAGAAATTTAAAAAAAATCGAGCTTGAATACCGGTTTCAAGCTCGCATCGCATGTCAAGACTTTGGTTTTGCCGCTTTTTCAAGCGGCATTTATAATTCAGCCAAAATCAGCGGTAAAGAAATCTTTTTTCAGTTCAAATTTTTTCGCCGCCGCCCAGGTCAGCGGGAGCGGCAAATAGTTCAATTAATCGGCCGTCTTGTGGCACGTACCAATAAACGGCCGCGGGTTTGGCTTGGCCTGGTTCCATCAATAGCGATACCATTGAACAACTGGTAATAACAACAGCCAAGCCGGGCAGTGACTTGATGTTTTTGATAAACAAGCCGGCGCGATCGGTAGCTGAAGTATATTGTTCTTTCTTAACTCTATTTCCGTCGGCCAAGATAACAGTATCTGCAAATTGATCTTCTGTTTCCGGACCGCCAAAAATAAAGGAGTAGCGTGTTGGTTCCAATTCGAGAGCTTCAGCCGTATCGTGATGTTTCCTGCCGGTGCCGGCCAAAATTGTCCTTGGTTTTTTTGGCAGGTGCTCTCTCAGTTGTTTTACCTGATAACGACCAAGCGGCGTAAGTCCCGGATTTGCTCCCCCATCTTCTTTGCCGTAAGTAACGAAGTATATTGATCTTGACAAGGTTCATTCCTCCTGGTTGAGCCGATTAAGGCAATTTTTAACCCATTGCATATTAACAAATTAATGTTGATTAAGTCAATTTTTTTTGTTATAATTCAGCATATGAACAACTTAAAATCAAAAATTGAAAGTTTGCTTTTTATTACCAATCAGCCGTTTAAGATAAAAAAATTGGCTGACTTAACCAAGGCGGAGAAAAAGGATGTGGAAGCGGTAGTACAAGATTTAATTAATGATTATAATCAAGCTGGCAAGGGGATTCGCGTTCAGCGACTGGAGGATGAAGTGCAAATGATAACCGCGCCGGAAAACGCCAAACTGGTCAAAGATTTTATTAAAGAAGAAACTACAGGCGAGCTGACTCGTGCGGCTTTGGAAACTTTAACCATTGTTGCTTATCGCGGACCTATTACCCGCGCTGAAATTGAACAGATTCGCGGGGTCAATTGCGCCGTAATTTTGCGCAATCTTTTGGTGCGCGGTTTGGTTACCAGTCAAGAAGACAAAAAGAAAATGCAAACTAGCTATAATATCAGCTTTGATTTTTTGAAATTTTTAGGCATCAGTGAACAAAAAGAATTGCCGGATTGGCAGAAATTGAATTCTCATGAGAGTTTAGAAAAAGTTTTATCCGGCCAAGATTCAAAGGCCGAAGGTTCAGTTTAGATAAACTCTGTAAAGTATTATGACATTTGATCTTATCGCGATTATTGTTTGGTTCAGTTTTATGGTCTCGGCCGGGATTGGTTTTTTCAATGCCAGTAGTCCGGAGCTGACTCGGATTCAATATCAGCCGGCTAATCAGCCGATTTTATTGAACCAAAATAAATTAGCCACCAGTACGGCGGCCAGTGTCATGGTTTTGGATAATAATTCCGGCGCTGGGCTATGGGAAAAAAATTCTACCACGACTTTGCCTATCGCTAGTATCACTAAGTTAATGACGGCTTTGGTTTTTTTGCGGACTCAACCCGTTTGGGATCAGGTCGTAAAAATTGAGGAGTCGGACGCGCGCGACGGAGGATTAGTTCAGTTAGTGGCCGGCGATGAAGTTAAAGTAAGAGATCTTTTCAACTTGATGCTGATATCTTCAACCAACGAAGCAGCCGCGGCTTTGGCGCGAATTTCAAATTTGAAAGATTTTGTGGGTGAGATGAATAATCAAGCGCAAAGCATGGGATTAAAAGATACTAAGTTTGTTGATCCAACCGGTTTGGATCCTAAGAATGTTTCTACGGCCAAAGACTTGGCTCGATTGGCCCAAACAGCATTTTTAAAAAAAGAGATTATAGGCGCCGTTACCAGTTCTGAATATAATTTTAAAACGCAAAATTTTAATAAAGAAATTAAAGTGGCAAGCACTGATTTGCTGTTGGATAGTTTTTTAAATAAGGATGACTATAAAATTGTTGGCGCCAAGACCGGGTACTTAAGCGAAATCGGCTATTGTCTTTTAATGTCGGTGCAGCGGCGAGATAATAAAAGTTTGACCTTGGTAATTTTGGGCGCGCCGACGCAGTTTGATCGCTGGTCGGAAACTAAAAGTTTGGTTGACTGGGCTTGGAAAAATTATAAATTTTAGTCCTTGTTTGCCGCTTAAGCTCAGAGTATAATATATTTGTCTCAAAATATTATGACTAATAATCCTATTATTATCGCCAATTGGAAAATGAAGCTAAGTTTAGCTGAAACTTTAGCTTTGGCTAAGACTTTAAAAATGAAAGCCGACAAAAAAGCCGAGGTAGTAGTTTGCCCGACCTTTCCGGCCTTGGCCGAAACTGCCAAAGTTTTGAAAGGCGGCCGAATTAAACTTGGCGCGCAGGATTGCTTTTGGGAAAATTCCGGCTCATATACCGGCGAAGTTTCCGCGCCCCAACTTAAAGAAATTGGTTGTCAGTTCGTAATTATTGGTCATTCCGAAAGAAGAAAATATTTAAATGAAACTGACGAGATGATTCACGCTAAAACTAAAGCGGCTCTTGAGGCTGGCTTAACGCCGATTATTTGCGTGGGTGAGACGTTTGAGCAGCGCCAAGAAGGGGCTAAGGATTATGTAATTATTCATCAGACCACCAAGGCATTGGAGGGGATTGAAATTAAAAGTCATCAACAAGTTATCGTCGCTTATGAGCCGGTTTGGGTAATTGGTTCCGGCCAGGCCGTTTCGCCCAATGCGGCTCAGGAAGTTCACGATGTGATCCGTCAAGTTCTACTTGATTTATTTAATTTGGAAGTCGTCAGTAATAATTTTCGCATTGTTTATGGCGGCAGCGTGGATCAAACTAACGTTAAAGATTTTTTATCTTTAGAAAATACTAGCGGAGTTTTGGTTGGTATGGCCAGTTTGCGCCCTTCGGATTTTTTACCTTTAATTAAAAATGCTTAATTATGATCATCTACATTATTTCTTTGATAATTATTCTGGTTTCTTTGGGAGTAATTATTTATTTGGTGGTCAAAAATTTTCCCCGGCTGGCTTCGATTAATGTTAAATCAATGCCGCGAGAAAAAGAAAACCAGGTTAAAAATCGAATCATGGCGCAACGGCTGCAAAGGAAGTTTAGCCAAACGAAAAATTTTTTAGTCAAAGTGGCCGGGCCTTTGGGCGAGGCGATTGCCAACTTTTTTTCCGATTCTTATCGCAAGATATTGGAATTGGAAAAGGTTCATACTCAAGCCCCTTTGAAAAAAATTGATATTAATCAAGAAATTGGCGATAAATTGAAAGAAGTTGAGCAGCTAATTGACACTCAAGAGTGGGATCAGGCTGAAGATGTTTGTATCTCAATTGTGGAATTGAATCCCCGCAACGCCGAAGTTTATGATTTTTTGGCCAAAATTTATTTAGAAAAAAGGGAATATAAAAAGGCCAGGGAAGTGGCCAAATATTTGCTTAAACTATTACTCAAAGGCTCAAATGAGCCCAACGATAAACATCGATTGGCTAACTGCTATTCCCAGCTAGGTTGGATTTATGAGCTTGAAGGTAAAGCCGCCCAAGCCCTAGCTAATTATCAAAAGGCGGTTGGTCTTGAACCAAGCAATCCGCGTTTCCTTGACTTATTATTGAAAATAAGTATAATATTAAAGAACAAAGACCTTGCGAATAAGGTTTTTAATGATTTAAGGCAAGCTGATCCGGATAATCAAAAGCTGGCTGATATTAAGGAAGAAATCAAGAATTTGCCCGATGAAGTGGAAAAACAATAGAGATTGTGCCGTTGTAGCTCCCACCCACAGCTTCGCAGTGTGGTGGGCAGGCCACGCCCAAAGTTTCACATTGTGGCGGGCAGGCAGTTGGTAGTTTTCTGGATGAGCTTGATAAATAAGGCTTAAAACATTTGTGCCGTTGTAGCTCAGTTGGTAGAGCAACTCCATGGTAAGGAGTAGGTCCCCGGTTCGAGTCCGGGCAACGGCTCCAGGTCATCTATTCGATGAAATATTAAGAAGGTTAACATTGAGTGTCGTTAGTTATTTTGTGGGTCGGTACCGAAGTGGTCAAACGGGGCTGACTGTAAATCAGCTGGCTTAGCCTTCGGAGGTTCGAATCCTTCCCGGCCCACCAAAAATTAAAGAGTTAAAATAACTAAATTTTGGCTATCTATTCCGCCACTACCCGAGCCACCCTAGCTCAGTTGGTTAGAGCAACAGTTTTGTAAACTGTAGGTCCTCGGTCCGAATCCGAGGGGTGGCTGAGGTAGTGGCAGGGTAAAAGTTTTGCCTGTCCGACATACTGCGCGAAGCGCTGTGGTCGGATAAACTGTAGGTCCTTGGGGAGTTTATCCGCCTCTGGCGGAAATCCGAGGGGTGGCTGAGGTAGTGGCAGAATAATGTGTAATTAAAAATAAATTATTAATATTATGTCTCAAGA
Source organism: Candidatus Buchananbacteria bacterium (assembly GCA_041663485.1). Classification (GTDB taxonomy): domain Bacteria; phylum Patescibacteriota; class Patescibacteriia; order Buchananbacterales; family UBA6539; genus 02-FULL-45-11b. The sequence continues at coordinate 34,280 of JBAYMO010000011.1, forward strand.
CAATTTGATTAAGTTGGAATGTACTGTCTGCAAACGAGTAAATTACTTTTCCAAAAAGAATAAGAAAACTTTAAAGACTAGATTGGAAATGATGAAATACTGCCGTCACTGCAAGAAACACACTTCACACAAAGAAACTAAATAGCAAATGGCAAGTAGCAAATGGCAAATCGCTGTTTGCTCTTTGCTAAAAGTTGATAATTAATTTAAAAAATCAACATAGCACTATGCTATGTTTAGATTTGAAGAATTAGAGATTTGGAAATTATCAATTACTTATGCTAGGTTAATGTATGGCTTGGCTAATAATTTTCCAAAGATTGAACAATTTGCCTTAGCCGATCAGCTAAGAAGAGTGGCAGTCTCGATTTCAAACAATATTGCTGAAGGCTCTGGTGGAACTTCAAAAGATTTTAGCAATTTTTTAAGTATTGCTATAAAATCTACCCTTGAAACGGTTAATATACTTTATATTGCTAAGACGTTAAGCTACATTTCAGAAAATGAAAGAATAAGGTATTACCAAGAAGCTGAAAAAAATGATTAGAATGATGAGAGCTTTAAAAAATAAAATTAATCAATAAAAATTTAAATTGAGCTATTTGCCATTGGCTATGAAGCTCCGTGCCAAATTATGGGGGCGTCGTATAATGGTAGTACAGCGGTCTCCAAAACCGTTTGCGTGGGTTCGATTCCTACCGCCCCTGCCAGAACACAAAAGTATCGAAGGCTGACCTAAAAGGCTAAAGCTGTTTAGAGTTTCGTCAGTGATATTAATTCATCTACAGCCCAATTTAGGGCTGGCATAAAACCGTCCCCATTGGGCGGTTTTATGGTAAAATAAATATATGGAGAAACCTTTACTAGTTATACAAAATGAAGAAGCAACAAGTGAAGAGAAAAAAGAGTTTCAGGCTCGCAAGGCAGTGATGGCTGTTTTGATAAATGAAGATGGTCAAATAGCCTTGGTGCATGCTACAAAACATAATTATCATAGGTTATCTGGAGGCAGTCTTGAGTTAGATGAGGATTTCAATCCAGCTCTTGAACGGATAATCAGCGAAGAAACTGGGTATAAAATTAGGGAGCTAGAAGCTGATTTAGGGGTAGTAATAGAATATAGAGTCCGGATTAAAGTTCATCAGATGTCTAGATGTTTTGTCGTGTATGGAGTTAAGGGTGAGAATGTTACAAGTTTTGTTGAAAAAGAAAATGAGAAAGGTTTTAGATTGCAATGGTTTAATCTTTATGATGCCATTTATACCCTTGAAGATGATAACCCTGATGATTATGAGGGAAAATTTATTCGTGAAAGAGATTTAGCTTTTTTAAAAAAATATGCCGCTTTAGAATTTCAGAATACCTGGTTTAATAAATTAACAGAGAGACAACGGGTAGTTAGACTAATTAAGTCCTATCATATACTTAAAACAATTGGTGATAGGCAGCTTGATGAGTTGAGAAAAATGGAAAAAAATAAAAACGTCATAAAAACCGAGCGCTTTATGTATTATATTAGAACGCTAGAAAGCATTTGGGATAATACAGACTTTGCAATTAGTTTAAGCAAGAACAAACACAGAGCTTTTGCTTTCTATCCAGTCCGATCTATAATGGAAAACACCTTTAGGCTGGAATACTTTACCAGAAAGAAAACAATGCAAGAACAAGACGATATTGCTGCGCGAGAATTTTTACGAGTATCTAAAAAACATTATGACTTTTGTGTTTTAAAAGGAGATAAAGTCGGAGCACGGGAATTTAAGAATTATTATGATGGATTTTCGGATTTAGCTACCGGAGATTATGAAGATATTGAAAATGTTGCGCCAGCAAATTTAAATCCTTTCCCTTCCGTAGAGCAGATGATGCTTAAGAGTAAGCTTCCTGATGGTAGAGATTGGTATTATCATTACGCAGCATTGTCTGAGTCTGCCCACGGTAAGTTTATGCATGCAATAATGATTAAACAAGATGAAACAGGTGAATATAGGCGATCCATTATGTATCTACCGCCAATGCTGGTTGAAATTGTTAAAATGACAGATTTTCATCTTAACGGTATTATGAAAGACGAAGTAAAAAAAGCTATTCGGCGGGCTGAGGTAATAGCCAAAGCTTAAGATAGAAGAGTAATTTTTTTGTTTGTACAAATCAACTTGCTTTTCAGCAGTGACAACAGTTCCCGTTTTTCTGAAATATTCCCGTTTTGTAGCAGATATTTGGCGTAAGTTTTTACGTCTATTTTTTTAATCTCAATTTTTCCCTTATCACCACCCAACACTGAGGTCTGAAGATTGTTTAGTCTTCTTACTTCATCCTCAAATTTTCCCTGAACACCAAGTTGGTCGATCTCAACTTTATCGATTATCTTTCCAAGCTCGCTTATCAACTTTTCTTCTCTTATGTATGTATTTTTGCATTCCGGATTTTTGGCTCTGGTACACCCATAGTAAATATACTTGGCGGTTGTCCCGTCAATCAACTTCTTGAATTTTTCCTGTCCAGTGATGCTTGATCCGCACAGACCGCAGATCATGAGTTTAGTGAAGGCAAACTCTTTGTTTTTGGTGCCACAAGTCGTTTCAATCGTCCTAATATTAATTTGCGCCTGATCAAAGAGCTTTTGGGTGATAATGGGCTTGTGTTTACCTTGATACCACTTGCCGCTGTTTTTCGGGTATTCAAACATGCCATAGTAGAATGGGTTTCTGAGCAGAACATATATTCCGCTCAGAGCCAGCGTTTTTTGGCCTCTTGTTTTGAAATTTAAGTCAAACTTTAACCAGTTATATATTTTTCTGCCGCTCCATCGCTCATAGGCAACTTTTTCGAATATTTGTTTGATTATGGGTGCGCGCAGGGGATCAACGATGATCTGGCACTTCTTATCCATTCGGTTTTGGTTCAGATAGCCCAAAGGCGCCATACCCGGCCACAAACCCATTTCCACCCTGGTTCTCATACCTCGTTTAACGTTGATCCCTCGGTTGTCGTTTTCCAATTTTGCCTGACTGCCCAATATCATTAGTAAAAACTTTTCATTTGGATTGTTGGTGAATGTTTGACTATGGGTACGTATCTCAACCAGTAGTTTTTGATCCATTAAATCTACGATCGCCCCCAAGTCCCCGGCGTTCCTGCTTAGACGATCGGGCGCCCACGTGATTATGCCGTTGAATTTGCCCTGGCGGATGTCGCTGGTAAGCTCATTAAAGATCTCGCGTTGGCCAGTATCCTTGGCCGAGTGACTTTCCCGTTTGATCTCAATAATTTCCAAATTTTCCCTGACGGCAATATCCAGCATTTCTTTGACTTGGGAATCGATCGAAAGCACCTGCCTTTCCTCAGATTCGCTTGATTTGCGCGCATAAAGGCAGTATTTGAGCTTAATTGGGGCTATTGGGGTTGTTGCCGCCCCAGATGGCATTTGTGATATATTCATATACCTAATGGATGACGCAACCCTGACAGGGAGTCCAGGCTGCCCAGTAGGTAAGCTGTAGATATGTAATTTCCCTTATTTTATGGCTTAAGTTAAAATATAGACCTATGAAAACCTATGAACATTTGACAATTCTTTTTTTTGGGTGTATAATAGTAACATCCATTAAATTAGCCCTTTTTATTAAGTAAAAATCAGCTAATACCCCTTTTGTCCATTTTGTTTATTACTGTTAACGCAGGCCACAGCAGACTGCATTAAGCAGTTGGCAGGATTCATCTCTTGTCTAAAGAAACAATATGGCCAAAACGAAAACTTCGACATATGGCAAGCAGAAACAAAAGATTGTTCCTGTTCGTGGATATGTCAAGAATGGTAAGCGGGTAAAGCCGCACCGTCGTTCAACTCCTAATTAAGGAGTTTTAGTGGCAGTGGGGTGTTAGTTGATTTTTGAATGGTAAAAAATACAATAATATGAGAAAAGACATCCAAGAAAAACTCAAAGAAATGCCGGAGTTACTCTCTATCGGTCAGGTAGCAGAGATTTTCAGCATCCATCAAGATACTTTAAGGAACTGGGAAAAAGATGGAACCCTCGTTCCTCTTAGAATTGGCCCACGTAAAGATCGCAAATATCGTCCGCAAGATATTCAAGCGATCGTGGATAAAATGGGTAGTAAATTAACCCTACCCCAGCTTGAAGCTTTCCTTTGGAAGAGCGCGGATATTCTCCGAGGGAAAATAGACAGCTCGGATTATAAAAAATATATCTTCGGCCTTTTGTTTTATAAGCGAATGAGTGATGTGTGGGATGAAGAATATAATTCGGTAATGCAAGAGTATAATGACGAGGCAATAGCCGGCGCCGATTACAACCATCGCTTTCAAGTTCCAAAAGATTGCCGATGGAATGTAATTACTGAGCAAGCAGAAAGTATCGGACAAAAGCTCAATGACATTTTTGAAAAACTTGCTAACGCGAACAGTCCAAAATTAGACAAGATTTTTGACGATCTTGATTTTGCAAACAAAGATCGCTTCCCAAATGAAACGCTTCAAAGACTTATAAATCATTTTTCTCAATATAATTTTGGTAATACTTACATCAGCTCTGACCTTTTGGGTGATGCCTATGAATATCTCATCAAACAATTCGCCGCAGATGCAGGAAAGAAAGGTGGAGAGTTCTATACCCCTCGTGAAGTTGAAAAAGTTATCATTGGAATCCTTAAACCTCATCAGAAAGATCACATATACGATCCAACGGCTGGTTCGGGAGGCTTCTTACTTGAGGCTTACGATTACCTAAAACAAAAATCTGGCGAGAAGATTGCTAAAACCCTTTACCTCTACGGACAAGAGCTTAATATCAGCACTTTTGCTATTGCGAAAATCAATATGTTTTTGCACGGTTTGGATAGTGCTGATATTCGTCGTGGTGATACCATCGCCAATCCGCAATTCCTGACACAAAATGGGAATTTACAGACGTTCGATATCTGCGTAGCAAATCCACCCTACTCAATAAAAGATTGGGAGTCAGAAATTTTCAGAACAAATAAATATGGTCGTCTTGAGGGTTATGATATGCCCCCCGAGAAAAATGCTGACTATGCTTTTGTTTTACATATCATTAAATCAATGAATGTAAACGGCAGAGCTGGTATTGTTCTTCCTCATGGTGTGCTATTTAGGGGTGGGGCCGAGGGTCGCATTCGTGAACAAATTCTCAAAAACGATTTGATTGAAGCTGTTATTGCCTTACCATCCAAACTTTTCTACGGCACTGGCATTCCTGCGGCTATTTTAATACTCAATAAAAACAAACCAGAGAATAAGAAAAATAAAGTTTTGATTATTGATGCTGAAAAAGATTTTCTTGAGGGGAAAAACCAAAATTCATTACGACTACAAGATATAAATAAAATTGTAAAAGCATACGATGCTTATTCTGATATTGAAAAATATGCTCGTGTGGTGGAAATGAAAGAAGTTGCAGAAAAAGATTATAACCTAAACATCAGTCAGTACATTGATTCGTCTGAGCAGGAAGAAATAATCGATGTAAAAACTGCATGGAAAGAACTAAAAAATCTTGAGAAAGAGTGTGAAATGATAAATAAAAAGGTTAGTAATTTTCTGTCACAACTTGATTATTAATATGACGACAACAGAAGAAAAAATAATACCGAAGGGATGGCAAGTCAAAACAATTGATGATGTTTCTTTGGTTTTTAAAGGCAAGGGCTTGTCTAAGGATAAAATTGATTCCTCTGGAAAAAATAAGTGTATTTTATATGGTCAGCTTTTTACCACCTATAACGAAATAATTAAGGATGCCAAAAGCAGAACCAATTCTGATGAAGGTGTTAGATCACAAAATGGAGATATACTCATGCCGGGATCAACAACAACTAAAGCCGAGGATCTAGCGATTGCCTCAGCTATTCTTGAAGATAATGTTTTGCTGGGTGGTGATATAAATATTTTAAGAAAAAAAGATAATACTTATGAGCCAGCTTTTTTGGCCTATTACATAACTCACCACAGGAAACAGGAAGTGGGTAATTTTGGTCAGGGAATAACAATCATACATCTATACGGTCGTGATATAAAAAAAATTCAACTCATACTGCCACCACTTTCTGAACAAAAAAAAATTGCAGAAATTCTATCTACTATTGATGATGAAATTAAAAAGACCAGTGAGGTTATTTCTCAAACTGAAAAGCTTAAAAAGGGATTGATGCGAGATCTTTTTACAAAAGGTATTGGACATAAAAAATTTAAAAAGACTAAAATTGGTGCCATTCCAGAAGAATGGGAAGTTTTGAAGCTATCAGAAATTGCGCAAGTAGAGCGTGGAAAGTTTTCACATAGACCGCGTAATGCACCTGAATTTTACGGTGGAGATATTCCATTTATTCAAACAGGTGACGTTGTTAATTCAAACGGCAAGATATCTTCGTATACTCAAACTTTAAACGAGAAAGGTTTATCCGTTAGTAAATTATTTAAAAAAGGTACAATCGTAATTACTATTGCGGCAAATATTGGTGATACAGGAATACTACAATTTGATTCGTGTTTTCCAGACAGCTTAATAGGTATTACTCCTTCAGAAAAAATTGATTCCATATTTCTTGAATATTATCTCAGAACCCAGAAAGAATATTTAAACAGCATCTCTACCCAATCTGCTCAAAAGAATATTAATTTAGAAAAATTAAAACCACTCCCAATAATATTACCCGCAAAGGATGAACAGGAAAAAATTGCAGGAATTTTGTTATCGGTCGATGAGAAAATTTTAATTAATACAAAATACAGAAAAACTTTAAGGAAACTCAAAAAAGGATTAATGTCAGATTTATTGAGTGGTAAAGTAAGAACTATATAGGGTACGTATATGAAAATTCAAAAAGTCGAAAAACTTAATCATGCAAGATTTCACAATTATTCATGGGATTCAACCTTAGTTGATTTTGCTGATGGAGTTAATTTACTTTTTGGATGGAATGGATCTGGGAAAACCACCTTTTCAAATGTGTTGCGTAGTCTCGAAAACGGAGTCGTCGAAAATAATTGCACTTTTAAGATTAAAACTGAGTCCTCACAGATTACTGATACTTGTGATTTAAATTTAACAAAAAATAATATAAGAATTTTTAATGGTAGCTATGTTGAAGAAACACTTAAAGGAAGCGAGACAATCCCTTATATCTTTTTTGCAGGCAAAGAAGCAGTAAGTTACGATGCAGAAGAGCATAAATTGAAAGATAAAAAAGATGAATTAAGTAAAATAATTCTCCCAACTAAACATGATGATATTGCTAGCACTACGGCAGTCGTAATCAAAGAAGTTGGCGGAATAAATAGTATAAAGAAACAGCTCGTAGGCGCCGGCACTTACGCCAGTTATTCAAAGACTGATTTTGAGAAGCGAATTGTGGATATAGAGAAAAAGATAGCTGATGGAAAAATCAAAAGTCACACTGAATTAATACGTACAGACATTGATTCATTAAAAAGTCAGTTAATGAATACTGAAAGATTGGCGAAAAATGACAATGATATAGCCAACGCCGCCAAATGGCTTATCGGTAATATTGAAAATATAAATAATTGGTTAGGATCACAACCGGTGCAGGTCCACTCAAAAAGAATAGATGACCTAAATGAAACTCAAACTGGCTGGATTAAACAAGGTGTTAGTTTGCATTTTAATCAAGAAAAACCGCTCGCGAAATGTTTATTTTGTAATTCTGACATCTCAAATACAGAAGAGCTGATAAAACATTTTTCAGATGAAGTCGTTAAGGCGATAAACTCAATTGATGAATACCTAAAGATTATTGAGGGATATACCACTAGTTTTGCTAAATTAGATTCATTGTCCAGTTCCCAACAACAAAATGTAGATTCTATTAGAGCTGTATTTGATGCTCTAGCCGTAATCCTGAAAGAGAAAAGGTCTTCTATCTCAGTGGTAAAAACTGCATATACGATCGATATAACAAAACTGACTCCAATGACAAGCCCGACTTCAGCCGATGCTACTTCTGTTGCTTACGCTATTGAGACACATTTCGTTGCACAGCAATACGAAGAATATGCCAGAGCAAAGGATCTTTTTGCAAAAGCTACAGATCAAAGGTCAGCTATAACTCTTGAGATTTCTAAGTTGGATACACAAGTTAAGGAATTAAAGCAAAAAGTAAAAAACACGCTAGAACCAGCTCAAGCATTAAATCGTCTCTTTAAGGTTGTATTCCCTTATCGAAAAATAGAAATCACCGATGCTGATGACGGCAAAGGATATGCTTTAAAAAGAGATGGAGCAAACTGTGCATTTTCTAGTTTGAGTGAGGGAGAGAAAAATTTTATTGCGCTGGCTTATTTTATTTATTCAATTAATGACGCACAGAACAAACTTCCAGATGATGGGGTTGTAGTAGTTGACGATCCAGTATCAAGTCTTGATAAACAGGCAATATTTCAAATATTTTCAATTATTGTTGACGAAATAAAAAACCACACTGGACGACAATACTTTATACTTACTCATAATCTAGATTTTCTTGGTCACTTAAAAGAACACTTTAGAAAAAAGATAGAAAGTAGTGATATAAGATTATTTAGCTTCGCGGCTACAAGCAGTGGTTGCATTATAGAAGCCATACATCCACTACTTAGAGATCACCGATCAGATTACTATTATGTATTTAGTGTCTTAGCTAAACATAAAGATGCTTGTGATCTAGAAGATGCACATTTGGTTGTTAATTTGTTGCGTCGTTGGTTAGAAACTTTTTTAGAATTTAAATTTTCTACTACAGGTGATTTACGATCTACCCTTGAAACTGCCTATCTGTCGGCTACCAAAGCTACCGAAAAAGAAGCCAGCCCATTTAGCGCCAACCATCTGGAAATGTATCGTTTTATTAATCACGGATCCCATGGGTTTGTAGACACAGAATCGGTTGATGACTCAATCCTAACTAATGCTCATCAACGAATTCAAGAAGCATTTCGGTTAGTAGAAATTTTAGATCCGCTTCATTATAAAAAATTAGAAGGAATTAGCCACATATGAAATTTAACGAACAATACACAATTGAATATCACATCATAAAATTCATACGAG